>NZ_JBHVPH010000026.1:8816-121009 GCF_042887425.1 Kitasatospora sp. NPDC057940 | reverse complement strand
CCGACCCCCGGCGGGGGGTCGGTGAGCGACGCCTGTCCGTCGTGGTTCGGGTTGTGAGGAAGTGAGAACGATGGCTGTGCATTCGGAGCGGGTGCAGACGCAGTCCCCGGATTCAGGGAAGGCTGCCGTGGCCGGAATTGAGACGAGTGCCGCCGGTGGTGGCGCCGACGGCACCCCCCGCAAGGGCGCCAGACCCGCGGGCGGGCCGAGCCTCGGCGCACGCCTGGCACCGTACCTGCTGCTGCTGCCCGCCACCGTGGCGACCCTCGCCCTGCTCGGCTGGCCGCTGGTGAAGACGGTCCTGCTGTCGTTCCAGAACCTCAACAAGCGCCAGTTCGTCCAGCACCTGACCGAGTGGAACGGCTTCGACAACTACAAGGAGCAGCTGACCGACCCGGACTTCTGGGCGGTCACCGGGCGCACGGTCGTCTTCACCCTGGTCAACGTCGTGCTGATCATGGTCGGCGGCACCCTGATCGGCCTGCTGCTCAACCGCCTCGGCAAGCGGATGCGGCTGCTCCTCTCGGTCGGCCTGCTGATGGCCTGGGCGATGCCCGTGGTCGCCGCGACCACCGTCTACACCTGGCTGTTCGACCAGCAGTGGGGCGTCGTCAACTGGTTCCTGGACAAGCTGGGTTGGCACGCGATGGCCGACTACAACTGGATGAGCGACCAGTACTCGACCTTCTTCGTGGTGATCCTGCTGATCGTCTGGCAGTCGGTCCCCTTCGTGGCGTTCAACATGTACGCCGGACTGACCACCATCCCCAAGGAGCTCTACGAGGCCGCCCGGATGGACGGCGCCGGCGCGTCCAAGATCTTCGGTTCGGTGATCTTCCCGAACCTGAAGCCGTTCTTTTTGGCCACGACGTTCCTGGAGATCATCTGGGTCTTCAAGGCCTTCACCCAGGTGTACGCGATCAACGGCGGCGGCCCCGAGAACCTGACCCGCACCCTGCCCGTGCACGCCTTCCTGGAGGGTTCGTCCGGGCAGCACTACGGCATCGGCTCCGCGATCGCGGTGCTCACCATCCTGATGCTGGGCGCGATGATGGCGTACTACTTCCGCATCATGATCAAGCAGGAGGACGAGCTGTGAGGCGCTCGCTCATCGGACGTACCTGGCCGAACGTGATCGCGGTCGTCCTCTTCGTCTTCTTCATCTTCCCCGTCTACTGGATGATCGCGACTGCCTTCAAGCAGGACAACGACATCATCAGCAAGACGCCGGTCTTCATCCCGTTCAACGGGACCCTCGACCACTTCACCACCGCGATCAACGCGCCCAACTTCTGGACGTACGTCACCAACAGCCTCGTCGCCACCATCGGCGCGGTGCTGATCTCGCTGGTGATCGCGACCCTCGCGGCCTTCGCCATCGCCCGGATGAAGTTCCGCGGCCGCAAGGCCTTCGTCCTGGTCGTCATGGTCGCGCAGATGGCGCCGTGGGAGGTCATGACCATCGCGGTCTACATGATCTCGCGCGACAACGAGATGCTGAACAGCCTCGTGCCGCTGACCTTCTTCTACATGATGATGGTGCTGCCCTTCACCATCTGGACGCTGCGCAGCTTCATCGCGGCGGTGCCGAAGGAGCTGGAGGAGTCGGCCATGGTGGACGGCTGCACCCGCTCCCAGGCCTTCGTGAAGGTGATCTTCCCGCTGCTGGCCCCCGGCCTGATGTCGACCTCGCTGTTCGGCTTCATCACCGCGTGGAACGAGTTCCCGCTCGTCCTGATCCTCAACAAGGAGGAGGGCAAGACCCTCCCGCTGTGGCTGTCGTCCTTCAAGACCGCCTTCGGCAACGACTGGGGCGCCACCATGGCGGCGTCCACGATGTTCGCCATCCCCGTGCTGATCCTGTTCGTCTTCCTGCAGCGCAAGGCGGTCGGTGGACTGACCGACGGCGCCGTGAAGGGCTGAGAAACGTGAGCATCCTCGTCCCCACCGCCCCGGTCAGCGACCAGCTGCACCGCGACGCGCTGACCGTCCTGCAGCCCGGCTTCGTCGGCACCGAGCCGCCGCAGTGGCTGCGCCGCCACCTCGCCGCCGGGCTCGGCTCGGTCGCGCTGTTCGACCGCAACGTGGTCGACCTCGACCAGCTCGCCAAGCTCACCAAGGCGCTGCGCGAGGAGAACCCCGACCTCCTGATCGCCATCGACGAGGAGAGCGGCGACGTCACCCGGCTGGAGGCGGGCTCCGGCTCGTCCTGGCCCGGCAACCTCGCGCTCGGCGCGATCGACGACCCGGCGCTGACCCGGGACGTCGCCCGCGAGCTGGGCCGGGCGCTGGCCGCGGCCGGCGTCAACTACAACTGGGCGCCCACCGCGGACGTCAACTCCAACCCGCGCAACCCGGTCATCGGCGTCCGCTCCTTCGGCGCCGACCCGGAGCTGTGCGCCCGGCACACCGCCGCCTGGGTGGAGGGCCTCCAGTCGGCCGGCGTGGCCGCCTGCTCCAAGCACTTCCCGGGCCACGGCGACACCGCCGTCGACTCGCACCACGGGCTGCCGGTCATCGACGTCGACCTGGACGTGCTGCGCTCGCGCGACCTGATCCCGTTCCAGGCGGCGATCGCGGCCGGCACCAAGGCCGTGATGACCGCCCACATCATGATCCCGGCGCTCGACCCGAAGCTGCCGGCCACCCTCAGCCCGCTCGTGCTGCGCGACCTGCTGCGCGCGGCCCCGGCCGACGGCGGCCTCGGCTACCAGGGCCTGATCGTCAGCGACGCGATCGAGATGGGCGCCATCGCCGACACCTTCGGGATGGGCCGGGGCACCGTGCTGGCCCTGGCGGCCGGCGCGGACGCGATCTGCGTCGGCGGCGGGCTGGCCGACGAGGAGACCGTGCTGATGCTGCGCGACGCCATCGTGGCGGGCGTGCGGGCCGGCGTGCTCTCCGAGGAGCGGCTGGCGGACGCCGCCGACCGGGTCCGCTCGCTCGGCAGCTGGGGCCGGATCTCGGCCCAGGGCGAGCGGCCGGAGCCGGACCTCGCGGTCGGCCTGCGGGCCGCCCGCCGGGCGCTGAAGGTGGTCCGGGCGCCGGGCCACGAGCCGCAGCCGGTGTCCGAGCGCCCGTTCGTGGCCTCGTTCTCGGACGAGCCGAACATCGCCGTCGGCGACGTCACCCCGTGGGGCGTGGCCGGCATGCTGGCCGACCGCTTCCCCGGCACCCGCACCCGCGCGCTCTCGGCGCCCGAGGCCGCTCCCGAGCTGCTGGACGCCCTGGTCGCCGAGCTGGTGGCCGGCGCCGAGGGCCGCCGCCTGGTGCTGGTGGTCCGGGACGCGCACCGGCACGCCTGGATGTCCGCCGCGCTGGGCCGCCTGGTGGCGGCCCGGCCGGACGCCGCGGTGGTCGAGATGGGGCTGCCGCAGTCCGAGCCGGTCGGCGCGCTCTACATCGCCACCCACGGTGCCGCCCGGGTCTGCGGGCTGGCGGCCGTGGAGGTGCTCACCGGGCAGCCGGGAGCCATCGGCTGAGACCGAGGGGGGCGTCACCGGGAGTGTCCGGGAGGCGTCGGCCGACGGGCCCGTCATGCGCATGTCGCATGGCGGGCCCGTTCCGTTTTCCCGCCGTTCGACCTGCGGATTCGTCAGGTGACCGTGCTCCCTCAAGTGGGCCTTAAATCCACCTTAAGTCCCACTTAGGGTGACGGTACGGCGACTGATCGCCACGGGGTACAACGGCTCTGCAACGGCCGTGGCGACGGGGCCATTTGGCCGTTGACACCACCTATGGTCTAGGCCAGAGTCCAGTCATCCGGTTCGAAATTCAACCTCACCGGATGTGGTATCGGCCCTCCCCGAAGCTCTTCGCCCCTGCCCGGACCCTCCGTTGCGGGCGCCATCACGCTGCCGGCGGGCAACACGGCTCTAGCACCCTCGGAGGATGGCGTGAAGAAGCGTCAGCTCATGTCGACGTTCGGAATCACTGCGCTGGCGATCGGGCTGACGGCCTGTTCATCGGCCGGTACGGCGTCGAAGGACGGCAAGAGCCCCGGCGCCGACCCGAAGGCCGCGAGCGGCACCGTCACCGTCTGGCTGATGGACGACGCCCAGAAGAACTGGCCCGACCTGGTGCAGCAGGTCAACGACCAGTTCGCGGCGAAGTACCCGAACGTCACCCTCAAGCTCGCCTACCAGGGTTGGGCCGACAAGGTGACCAAGCTCGACAAGGCGATCGCCGACGGCTCCGCGCCCGACGTGGTCGAGCTCGGCAACACCGAGACCATGAAGTACGTGCTCTCCGGCGCGCTGGCCCCGGTCGACCGGACCACCTTCGACAACTCCGACAGCTGGATCAAGGCGCTCGCCAACACCTGTACGTACCAGGACAAGCTCTGGTGCGTGCCCTACTACGCCGGCGCCCGGGTCGCCATCTACAACGCCGCCACCTTCCAGCAGGCCACCGGCAGCGCCGAGTTCCCCAAGACCGAGGCCGACCTGACGGCGGCCCTGGACAAGGTCGCCGACAAGAACAAGGCCGACAAGAGCTACTCCTCGCTCTACCTGCCCGGCCCGTACTGGTACGCCGCGATGAGCTACGTGGCCGCGTACGGCGGCAGCATCGCCAAGTTCGACAGCTCCGGCAACTGGCACGGCACCCTGCACGACGCCAAGTCCCAGCAGGGCATCAGCCACTTCGTCGACCTGGTCCGCAAGTACACCAAGGGCGACCTGACGGTGAACGAGCAGAACCAGTTCGAGTCGATGGCCCGCGGGCGCGCCGGGTCCTTCTACGGCAACGGCTACGAGGCGGCCAGCGTCGTCGCGCCGGGCACCGGCGACCCGAGCCTCAAGGACACCGTCAAGATGGCCACCATGCCCGGCCCGGACGGCAAGCCGCTGCCCACCTTCATCGGCGGCTCCGACCTCGCGGTCACCGCCAAGTCCACGCAGGTCGAGCTGGCCAGTGACTGGGTGCGGATGTTCACCAGCACCAAGTCCCAGCAGACGCTGGCCGACAAGGACATCCTGCCGAACAACCTCACCCAGCTGAACCCGCTGAAGAACAAGCCGACCACCGCCGCGGCGGCCAACGCGGTGCCGGACGCCTGGTTCACCCCGCTGGCCCCCGGCTGGGGCGCGATCGAGAAGCAGAAGATCCTGCCCGACATGCTGACCGGCATCCTCAAGGGCAAGTCGGTGGACCAGGCCACCAAGGACGCCGACGCCGCGATCGACCAGCTGATCAACAAGGCGTCCTGACCCCGCGCCGCCGTCCAGGCCCGAGGGCCCGTCCCGTCCGGGGCGGGCTTTCGGGTGTGCCCGCCCGGGGCGCCCCCCGTAGGATTGCGGCAGGAAACCACCGCAGCGAGTGTGCGGACTCGCCGCCGTAGAGGTCCCCGCCGGGCAACCTGCCCGGAGGGGTCGAACCATCTCATCGGAGGCACATCCTGATGTCCGACCCGCAGACTGTTTCCGTTCCCGGCCGGATCATGGCGGCGGAGATGGCCGAGCAGCCGGCCGTCCTCCAGCGCATCCTCGACGAGGGTGCCCCGAAGATCCGCCAGATCGCGGCCGAGATCGCCGCCCGCAACCCTCGCTTCGTCCTGCTGACCGCGCGCGGCACGTCCGACAACGCGGCGCTGTACGCCAAGTACCTGATCGAGATCCTGCTCGGCAAGCCGGCCGGCCTGACCTCGATGTCCACCACCACCGCCTACGGCGCCAAGCCGGACCTCACCGACGTCCTGGTCGTCACCGTCAGCCAGTCCGGCGGCTCGCCCGACCTGGTGGCCTCCACCAAGGCCGCCCGCGAGGCCGGCGCGATCACCCTCGCCGTCACCAACAACGCGTCCTCGCCGCTGGCCGAGGTCTCCGAGTTCCACATCGACGTGCTGGCCGGCCCGGAGAAGGCGCTGCCCGCCACCAAGACCTACACCGCCGAACTGCTGGCGCTCTACCTGCTGGTCGAGGGCCTGCGCGGCGGCGACGGTGCGGCGGCCAAGGAGCTGCCCGGCCTGGCCGCCGGCGTCCTGTCCCGCCACGCCGAGGTGAAGGCGCTGGCCGAGCGGTACCGCTTCGCCCAGCGCCTGGTGATCACCTCGCGCGGCTACGGCTACCCGACCGCCCGCGAGGCGGCGCTGAAGCTGATGGAGACCACCTACATCCCGGCCTCCCCGTTCTCCGGCGCCGACCTGCTGCACGGCCCGCTGGCCATGGTGGACAACGTCTCGCCGGTCATCGCGATCGTCCCGGACGGCAAGGGCGGCGAGGCCCTGCAGCCGGTGCTGGACCGCCTGCGCGGTCGCGGCGCGGACCTGGTCGTGGTCGGCCAGCAGGCGCAGGTGGACGCCGCCTCGGCCGGCTTCGCCCTGCCGGCCGGCGTGCCGGAGGAGGTCCAGCCGATCCTGGAGATCCTCCCGCTGCAGCTGCTGGCCTACGAGGTCACCATCGCCCGCGGCCAGGACCCGGACGCCCCGCGCGCCCTGGCCAAGGTCACCGAGACGCACTGAGGCACGGCGCCACGCGATCGGGCCCCCGTCCACAGGCTGTGGACGGGGGCCCGACTCGTTGAGCGGCGGAACATGGCTTCGGCGGGGGAGTGCCCGGGGAGCGCGTCGCACCCCCGGAGCCCGGCGCACCCGGAAAGCACTACGGGCCACGGCGCCGACACGGGACCCTCAACCCATGCGGCACCGCAGCCCGGAGCTGTCGTCGGTCGCCGGAGTCGATCGAGAACTGTGCGGGGTCCTCGTTCGGCGGCGTCCGACCGAGGAAAGGCCTCGCGCGGTCAGGGCAGTTGCGCGGTGGGCCTCTCCTTGGTGCCCTTTCATTGTGGACTAGACCAATCTGGGTTGTCCAGGCCGCTCCCGAAATTGGTCTGGACAACTTCGGGCAGCGGGCTCCGCCGCAGGCCCGGCGCATGATCCCGTTCCCCGGTCCGCCGCGCCCCGCCCCGACCGGCGGCGCTACCCTCGCCATGTGCCCTCGCTGAACGAACTCGTCCGCCGCCACACCACCCTGACCGGGGCCGATGTGGAATGGCTCCACATGCTGGTCTCGGAGTGGCAGCTCCTCTCCGACCTCTCCTTCGCCGACCTGGTCCTGTGGATCCCCACCTGGGACGGCATCCGCTACGTCTCGGTGGCGCAGATGCGGCCCAACACCGGCCCCACCTCCTACCAGGACGACATGGTCGGCCACCTCGTCCCGCGCGGGCGCCGCCCGCTGCTGGACGCCGCCTTCGACGAGGGCCGCATCGTGCGCGAGGGCGACCCGGAGTGGCGCGAGGAGGTGCCGGTCCGGGTCGAGTCCATCCCGGTCCGGCGCGAGGGCAAGGTGCTCGGGGTGATCGCCCGCAACACCAACCTGCTGACCGTCCGCACCCCCAGCCGGCTGGAGCTCACCTACCTGCAGAGCGCCTCCGACCTGGCCCAGATGATCGCTGCCGGCAGCTTCCCGTTCCACGGCGTCGAGCAGATCGACATGGACGCCGCCCCCCGGGTCGGCGACGGCCTGATCCGGCTCGACGCGGACGGCATCGTCACCTACGCCAGCCCCAACGCCCTGTCCGCCTACCACCGCCTCGGCCTCACCACCGACCTGGTCGGCAGCCACCTGGGCCGGGCCACCGCCGAACTGGTCCCGCCCTCCCGGGCGGCCGTGCACGAGGCGCTGGTGAAGCTGGCGAGCGGCTGGGCGCCGCGGCAGACCGAGGTCGAGGTGCAGGGCGGGGTGGTGACCCTGCGGGCCATCCCGCTCAAGCCCAAGGGCACGCTGACCGGTTCGCTGGTGCTCTGCCGGGACGTCACCGAACTGCGCCGCCGCGACCGCGAGCTGATGACCAAGGACGCCACCATCCGGGAGATCCACCACCGGGTGAAGAACAACCTGCAGACCGTCGCCGCCCTGCTGCGGCTGCAGTCCCGCCGGATGGAGTCGGAGGCCGGCCGGGCCGCGCTGGACGAGGCGGTGCGCCGGGTCGGCTCGATCGCGATCGTGCACGAGACGCTGTCCCAGGCGCTGGACGAGCAGGTGGCCTTCGACGAGATCGCCGACCGGGTGCTGGCGATGGTGATGGAGCTGTCCCAGGACGGCCGGGTGGCGACCCGCCGCAGCGGCAGCTTCGGCATCCTGTCCGCCGAGGTGGCCACCCCGCTGTCGATGGTGCTGACCGAACTGCTGCAGAACGCGCTGGAGCACGCCTTCGGCCCGTCCGCCTCCGGGAACCTGGAGGTCAGCGCGCTGCGCGGGCGGGCCCCGGCGACCGGGGCGGGCTGGTCGGACAGCTGGAACGGCGGCGCCCGGCCGGAGGAGTTCCTGCTGATCACGGTGCAGGACGACGGTCGCGGCATGCCCGAGGGGTTCGACCCGCAGACGGCCGGCAACCTCGGCCTGCAGATCGTCCGCACGCTGGCCACCGGCGAGTTGGGCGGCACCTTCGACATGGTGGCCGGTCCGGACGGCGGCACCAAGGTGGTCCTGGAGATCCCGGTCCGCTGATCCGCCGGCCGGTCCGCGGTACCGGTCCGCGGTGCGGGCCCGCGGTGTGGTCTGCGTACGGTCCGCGCGCGGCCTGCGGTGCGGTCCGCGAAAAGGTGCATCGAGGCGCGCGGTGGGGGCGTGCACTCGGCGAAAGCGCCGGGTGCCCACTCCACGAGCCCGGCACGGGTCGGCCCGCGCGGGGGCGTGCCAGGGTGCGGGCGCGCCGGGGCGCGCACACGGACCGGGGTGCGAAAACAGAAACGAGGCCCTGTCGACCGGGGGGGGTGGGTCGACAGGGCCTCTCAACCCGTTCCGGCCGTCGGGGGGAGTCGGCCGGAACGGGGGCTCTGGGTGGTGCGACACCTCGCCCGTGCGTTGCACACGGTGAGCGCCACAGCTCCACGATATTGCTCTAAGTGAACAGTATCAAGTGGCTGGACGGTCCGGTGTCGCGGGACCTCGCCAGGCAAGGCCCTTTGTGCGGAAGGCTTCACCAGGAGGTGCAGGGAAGCCTTTGATCATGTGTTGATCGGTGTTTCGGTTACTGCTGGTGTTACGGCGTGTGATCAGGCGGTGCGGGCGCGGTTGCGGGCGGCACGGCGCTTCATCGCGCGACGCTCGTCCTCGCTCATACCGCCCCAGACGCCGGCGTCCTGGCCGGTCTCAAGAGCCCACTGCAGGCACTGCTCCATGACCGGACAGCGGCGGCACACGGCCTTGGCTTCCTCGATCTGCAGCAGAGCAGGACCGGTGTTCCCGATCGGGAAGAACAGCTCCGGGTCCTCTTCGCGGCAGACAGCGCGGTGGCGCCAGTCCATGGTCGTCCAACTCCTCCTGCCGGCGGGGGTCACCCGGTCGGCATAATCGATGGCTTGTGAATGTGGCTTGTGAATGTGAACGCTTTCACGAATCCCGCAATAGCAAAAGAGACCAAAGGCCCGCCGGGGCCCGGGTGGTCTGTGCTAGGGAGGGATTCGGCGATTCGAGGGACGCTCCGCGGTCGACACCCGTCAGGTTCTGAGGTTGCCGTCGCTGCGATGCGTCCCGATCGCCATGTAGAGGTTCGCAAACCTCGGGCCCGGATACAACCCCCTTCAGGGAGGAATTTTTGATTCTTCGGTGTCGCCTAGCTCACAGCCAGTACTTCTATGGAGTGAAGGGGGCTTGTGCGTTCGAGAAGAAGGGTGAAACCCCCTTCCGGTCACACAATCACACGCAGTGCCCGCCGTACGCCTGTGAAACTGACGCGACTCCTGTCTCCAAGGTGGTCCCCGTCAACCTGGAACGGGGCCGGTTCCTCTGAAACCAAGGTGAAGTGTCTGACGTCGTGATAGGAGACGACGTGCTTGCCGGACGGGCCGGCCGGCGGGGCGCCTTCGCTCGAAGAGGCGTACGACCGCAGGATCTGACGGATCGTTCGGACGGTGCCGAACGCCGTCATCCGGGTGATCCCGAAGACGTCGAGATCGGTGTCGAAGGAGGCGAGCGGTGAGGGGTACACCGGGCGGTTGCCGAGGAACGTCCACGGCGAGGTGTTGCTGACTATGGCCAGGGCCAGGCCCGGCACGCCCTCGCGGCCCGGTAGTTCCAGGGCCACGGGGCCGGAACGACGCTGCTCACGCTGGGTGACGTAGTGCCGCAGCGCCTGCCCCACGTAGAGCGCGTGGGTGGACTTGCGCCCCAACCGGCGCTGCTCCTCGACCCGGCCGACCACCCCGGCGTCGAAGCCCAGGCCGGCGGTGAAGGTGAACCAGCGGTCCGGGAGCCCGTCGGTCATCGCCTTGCCCAGGCCGACCGGCCGCTCGCTCCCGTGCTCCAGCGCGTACAGCAGGGCGCCGGTGGCCTCCACCGGGTCGTTGGGCAGGCCCAGCGCGCGGGCGAACACATTGGTCGAACCGCCCGGCACCACGGCCAGTCGCGGGACCTTCTCGCCCGGGCCGTGCGCGAGCAGCCCGTTCACCACCTCGTTCACGGTGCCGTCGCCGCCGAGCGCCACCACCAGGTCGACCGTGCCGTCCTCCGAGGCCTCGCGGGCCAGGTCGCGGGCGTGGCCCCGGTACTGCGTCTCGGCCACCTCCAGCTTGAGGTCGCTGCGCAGCGCGTGGATCAGTACGTCCCTGGTGCGGCCACTGGTGGTGGTGGCCTTGTGGTTCACGACCAGGAGAGCGCGCATGGGGAAAGCCTACGGGTCGGTACGGACCAACCGGCGGCTACCCTGCTGGAGTGACCGCAGAATCCTCCGCACCCGTACCCACGGCGGGCCCCGCCCGCCCCCTGCCGCTGACCGTGGGCGCCGCCATCACCGCCCTGGAGGGCGCCGCGCTGGCCGTCGTCGGCGTCTGGGACATGGTGTCCGCGCTGTCCGGGCAGTCCAAGCAGCTCGCCCTGAACGAGTTCGGCGGCCTGGTCATCGTGCTGCTCGGCGTGCTGCCGGTGCTGGCCGCCCGCGCGCTGCTCAAGGAGCGCCGCTGGGGCCGCAGCCCGGCCGTGCTCACCAACTCGATCTGCCTGCCGATCGGGTACTACATGCTGGAGAGCGGCGGCGCGATGATCGGCGTCGGCGTGCTGGTCGCCCTGCTCGGGCTGGTCGGCATCGGCGCGCTGCTGAACCCGAAGTCGACGGCGGCCCTGTACGCGTCGCACGAGGGCTGAGCGCACAGGGCCGTCGGGGGCCGGCCGCCGGCTGAGCGGCCGTCGGTCCTACTCCTCGACCAGGAGCTTCTCCCGCAGCTGGGCCAAGGTCCGGGCCAGCAGGCGGGACACGTGCATCTGGGAGATCCCCACCTCGGCGGCGATCTGCGACTGGGTCATGTTCCGGAAGAACCGCAGCACCAGGATCTTCTGCTCCCGGGGCGGCAGTTGGGCCAGCAGCGGCTTGAGCGACTCGCGGTACTCGACGCCCTCCAGCGCCTCGTCGGTGGCGCCGAGGGTGTCCGCCACGGCCGGCGACTCGTCGTCGCTGTCCGGGACGTCCAGGGACAGCGTGGAGTACGCGTTGGCGGACTCCAGGCCCTCCAGGACGTCCTCCTCGGAGATCCCCAGGTGCTCGGCGAGCTCGTGCACCGTGGGGGAGCGCCCGTGCCGCTGGGAGAGCTCGCTGGTCGCCGTGGTGAGCGACAGCCGCAGCTCCTGGAGGCGGCGCGGCACCCGGACCGCCCAGCCCTTGTCGCGGAAGTGCCGTTTGATCTCGCCGACGATGGTCGGCGTGGCGTAGGTGGAGAACTCGACCCCGCGCTCGTGGTCGAAGCGGTCCACCGACTTGATCAGGCCGATGGTGGCGACCTGGGTCAGGTCGTCCAGCGGCTCGCCCCGGTTGCGGAACCGCCGGGCCAGGTGCTCGACCAGCGGGATGTGCATCCGCACCAGCTGGTTGCGCAGCTCGACGCGCTCCGGGGAGCCGTCGGGCAGCGCGGACAGCCGGACGAACAGCGCGCGGGCCGCCTCCCGGTCCGGTGCGCCCGAGCGGTGCGGGGCCGGGGCCGGCGCCTGGACGGGCACCGCGGTGCGCAGGTCCGCGGCCTCGTCCGCCGGATCGGACGGGGGCGGGGATGCGGGCGACGGTTCAGACGTCGGCTCGGTCGGGTGGCTCATCCGGTGGGCGTCCTTCGGGTGCGCATCGTCGTTGGCGGCGAGGCCAGGAACGCTCGCCTGGGTCGGTACGGCAGGTCCCGCCGTCGCGAGGCCGGTACGGTCCAGATCACTCACGGCCATTCCCCCGTTCCGTTCCGGGAGCACCGGGGCCCTCGGGCCCCGGCATCGTCTCGTTGGTCGTACCGCGTGGGGGGCGGTACCGGGCGCCGCCCGCCCGGCCCCTGATCGGGGACCTGGCGGACGGCCCTTGTGCGGTGCTGGTCGACGCCCCGGCTAGTGGGCGACGGGGCCGCCGCGCTTCTTGTGCAGGCTGATCGACACGGTCTTGTCCTCGCCGACCGAGGAGTCGACCTCGCCGGCCAGGGCGGAGAGCACCGTCCAGGCGAAGGTGTCCCGTTCGGGCGCCTTCCCGTCGGTGGTGGGGGCGGCGACGGTCACCTTCAGCGAGTCGCCGACCAGCCGGAACTCGCAGGTCAGGACGGAGCCGGGCACCGCCTGCTGGAGCAGGATGGCGCAGGCCTCGTCGACCGCGATCCGCAGGTCCTCGATCTCGTCGAGGGTGAAGTCGAGCCGTGCCGCCAGGCCGGCCGTCGCTGTTCGCAGGACCGAGAGGTAGGCACCCGCCGCGGGCAGCCGGACCTCCACGAAGTCCTGCACTCCGGGCTCGCCGTCGATCTGGGACACCCTCACCTCCTGGGTGACGCGCTGTGCTTCCGGGCCGGTGGCCGCGGCACTGTCTGTTGCTTGGCTCAACTGCTTCGCCCCAACTGTCCAGAGGGGTGGTGCGGTACGTACCGGTCATACCCTTCGCGGGGCGACCGGACGCCGCGTATCCGCCTGAGACCTTACCGCCTTCCGCACGCCGGCCGGGGCTCGGGAGTCACTCATGGTAAGCCATCGCGACGCAGGGTGGCAGGGGTTCGGACGGTCCGTTCAGTGTCCGCCGCCGGCGGCGGCGAGCGCCTCGCCGGTGAGCCGGTAGACGGTCCAGCCGTCCATCGGCACCGCGCCGAGGGACTTGTAGAAGTCGATCGAGGGAGTGTTCCAGTCGAGCACCGACCACTCCACCCGCGCGTAGCCGCGTTCGACGGCGATCCGCGCCAGTTCCAGCAGCAGCGCCTTGCCGTGGCCGCCGCCGCGGGACTGCGGGCGGACGTAGAGGTCCTCCAGGTAGATCCCGTGGGTGCCGCGCCAGGTCGAGAAGTTGAGGAACCAGACCGCGAAGCCGACCGGCTCGCCGGTGGCGTCGTCCTCGGCGATCAGGCCGAACAGCGCCGGGTCGGCGCCGAACAGGGCGTCGCGCAGCTGCTCCTCGGTGGCCACGGCCTCCTGCGGGGCCTTCTCGTACTCCGCGAGCTCGCGGATCAGGGCGAGGATGACGGGAACGTCGGTCACGACGGCGGTGCGGATCATGCCGCGAGCCTACTGCGCGCCCCCGCCTCCGGCCCAGGCCCGGATCGGGGCCCGGGCGGGAGGCGGGGGCAGGCGGGTCAGCGGGCGGGGACGGTGCGCAGATAGTCGGCCAGCGCGGTGATCGCGGCCGGGTTGCGCGGGCTCTCCACCAGGTCGACGTAGTCCAGGACGAAGATCCGGTCGTTCCTGACCGCCGAGACGCCGGCCAGCGGCGGGAAGGACTTCAGGAAGGCGCGCTTGGCGTCGGCGCCGGTCTCGCCGTAGTTGTTGATCAGGATCACCTCGGGGTCGCGCTGGACCACGCTCTCCCAGCCGGCGGTGACCCAGGTGTCCGCGAGGTCGCCCATCACGTTGGTCCCGCCGGCCTTGGCGATGATCTCGTCGGCCGCAGCGAACTTCCCGGCGGTGTACGGCTTGTCCTGCCCGCTGTCGTACAGGAACACGGACGGTCGGCGCTCGGGCTGCGGGGCGGCGGCGACCTGCGCCTTGAAGCCGGCGACCAGCTTGTCCGCCCGGTCGCGGACGTCGAAGATCTCGCCGAGGTTGGCCAGGTCGGTGTAGAGCGCGTCCAGCGGGGACATCACGCCGCGCTCGGTGCCCTTGCCGCTGCGGCAGGACTCGCTGAGCACGTACGAGGGGATGCCGAGGTCCCCCAGCGCCTGCGGGGTGAAGCCGCGGCCCTCGTCGAAGCCGTAGTGCCAGCCGGCGAAGACCAGGTCGGCCTTGGCACCCAGCACGATCTCCTTGGTGATCTCCTTCTTGGAGAGCCACGTGGTCTGCTGGTAGCCGTCCTTCCAGGCGACCTGGTCGACCCGGCCCTTGTCGTCGGGCATCACGTAGCCGGCCATCCGGTCGGCCAGGCCGAGGGCGAGCATCAGCTCGGTGATGCCGACGTCGTTGGTCACCGTCCGGGCGGGCTTCTGCGGGAAGGTGAGCTTGGTGCCGCAGTTCTCCACGGTCACCGGGTAGTGGGCGGAGGCGGCGGTGGCGTCGCCGCTCGGGGCGATCTCGGCGCCGCAGGCGGTGAGCCCGAGGGTGAGCAGGGCGGTGATGGCAACGGCCTTGGTGCGCACGGGGGTTCCTTCGGGGGGTGGGTCAGATCCGGTCGAAGAGCAGTTGGACGGCGCCGGTCACCGGGTGCCGGACGGGAGTGGCCCGGACGCCGAACACCTCGGCCAGCAGGGCGGGTCGGAGCACCTCGGCGGGCGGCCCCGAGGCGACGATCCGGCCGGCCCGCAGCACGTACAGCAGGTCGCAGTGGCCGGCCGCCAGGTTGAGGTCGTGCAGCGCGGTGAGCACCGTCGGGCCGGCCTCCCGGACCAGCGCCAGCACGTCCAACTGGTGGGCGATGTCCAGGTGGTTGGTGGGCTCGTCCAGCACCAGCAGCCGGGGCTCCTGGACCAGCGCGCGGGCGATCAGCACCCGCTGCTTCTCGCCGCCGGACAGGCTCAGGAAGCCCCGCTCGGCCAACTGCTCGGCGCCGACCCTGCGCAGCGCCTCGGTGCAGCGCGCGTGGTCGTCCGCGCCCGGGCCGCCCAGGACAGGACCCAGACCGCGCCGGTGCGGCAGCCGGCCCATGGCGACCACCTCGGCCACCGTGAAGTCGAACTCGGCGGAGTGCTCCTGGGGGAGTGCGGCCACCCGCCGGGCGGCCTCGCGCGTGGTCAGCGCGTGCAGGTCCGCGCCGTCCAGCCGGACGGCCCCGGCGGCCGGCCGCAGCGCCCGGTAGACGCAGCGCAGCAGCGTCGACTTGCCGCTGCCGTTCGGCCCGACCAGCCCGACCACCTGCCCGGCGGCGGCGTCCAGGGTGACGTCGTGGACCAGCCGGGCGCCGGCCAGCTCGACCGAGACGGAGTCCAGGGCGAGATCCATCAGCGGCCTCCGAAGGAATAGCCGCGACGGCGCATCAGCAGCAGGAAACTGGGCACCCCGAGCACCGCGGTGACCACCCCGACCGGCAGTTCGGCGGGCGCCAGCAGGGTGCGCGAGACGATGTCCACCCAGACCAGCAGCAGCGCCCCGGCGAGCGGCGCGACCAGCAGCACCCGGCGGTGCCCGGCGCCGACCAGCATCCGGGCCAGGTGCGGCACCATCAGCCCGACGAAGCCGATCGCCCCGCTGACGGCCACCACCGTGCCGGTGACGGCGGCGGTCACCACGAACAGCTCGCGGCGCAGCCGGTCCGGGTCCACGCCCAGCGAGGCGGCCGTCTCGTCGCCCATCGCGAGCGCGTCCAGCCGGCCGGCGGCGCAGGCCAGGTACGCCAGGCCGGCCAGCACGGTGGCGGCGGCGATCGGCACCGAGCCCCAGGTGGCGCCGCCGAGGCTGCCGAGCAGCCACATCATGGCGTCCCGGGCGGCCTCGCCGCGGGCGGCCGCGAAGACCATCAGCGCGGTGACGGCGGAGAAGCCGTAGGAGAGCGCGGTGCCGGTGAGCACCAGCCGCAGCGGGGTGAGCCCGTAGGCCGTGCGCGCCGCGAGGTAGACCAGCACCATGGCGACCAGCGCGGAGCCGAACGCGGAGGCCGAGATCGCCCACACCCCGAGCGAGGCGAAGGCGCCGAGCAGCAGCACGGCGTTGGCGCCGACGGCCGCGCCGGAGGAGATGCCGAGCACGAACGGGTCGGCCAGCGCGTTGCGCACCAGGGCCTGGACGGCGACCCCGGTGGCGGCCAGCCCGGCGCCGACCACGGCGGCCAGTACGGCGCGCGGCAGCCGGATCTCCCAGACGATCGCGTAGGCGGCGGCCTCCTCCGCCTCCAGCCGTCCGCCCGTCAGCCCGGCGGCCAGCAGCCGCAGGGCGCGGGGCAGGCCGATCCCGGAGGCGCCCAGCGCCACGCCGCAGAGCAGCGAGAGCAGCAGGGCGGCGGCCAGGCCGACGGCGAGCGGGAGGGCGGGTATTCGGCGGGCGGGCGGGCTCGTTGCGCCACTGCCCGCGGCTGCGGTGCTGCTCACGGTGCGCCTTGCCTCGGGCCGCGGGTGCGCGGGGGAGGCACCGGTCGGGGGCGGGTCCGGGCGCCATCCCCTCGCAGTCCACGGCGAGTTGTCGGGAGTTCAGCGGCCGGGGGCGATCGGGCTGGCGCGGCCACCAGGGCCGCGCTCACCGTTGCGGGTCAGCGCCGGATTCGCACCGGACTTCCCCCTCGGACGCCCTGGCAGCATAACAGCCACAAAGGCTAGGCAACCCTTACCGGGCCCGGATGGGGCGTGGACGCACGACCGCCCCCGTCCGGGCTCGCGGACGGGGGCGGTCGGGTGGCGACGCGTCAGGCTCAGGCCTGCTTGGTCTCCCAGAAGATCTTGTCGACCTCGGCGATCAGGTCCAGCAGGGCCTGGCCGGTGGCGGGGTCGGTGGACGCCTTGGCGGCCGAGGCGGCCTTCAGGGTGTCGTTGATCAGCTGGTGCAGCTGCGGGTACTTCTCGAAGTGCGGGGCCTTGAAGTAGTCGCTCCACAGCACCGAGATGTGGTGCTTGACGGCCTCGGCACGCTGCTCCTTGATGATCAGGGCGCGGGTGCGGAAAGCCGGGTCCTCGTTGGCCTGGTACTTCTCCTGGGTGCCCTTGACCGACTCGGCCTCGATCCGGGCCTGCGCCGGGTCGTACACGCCGCAGGGCAGGTCACAGTGGGCGTGGGCGGTGGCGCGCGGTGCAAACAGACGAGAGAACATGGGAGTCCTTCCTTAGATCGTCTTCCCGCGCCCGAGATTACCCTTCCGCACCCGGGGTTTCGCGATCGGGCGGTGGGCCTAGGGCAAAAGGCGGACCCGGAACCGGGGTAATCCGGACATCGAACGGATCGAACGGGGTGACGGTCCGTACGGCAGACTGGGACCGGGCGGTCCGGGAGGAGGAGTCGTGGCGCGGAGCACGGAACCGGCGGGCGCGGAACCGATGGGCACGGAACCCCGGGGGCGGGGCGGCGGCGCGGTGCCGTTCGGGCTGGTCGACGTGGCGGGCCCGTCGATGGTCCCGACCCTGCGCGAGGGCGACCAGCTGCTGGTGCGCTACGGCGCGCCGATCCGGCCCGGCGCGGTGGTGCTCTTCCGGCACCCCTTCCAGCAGGACCTGCTGGTGGTGAAGCGGGCCGCCGAGCGGCGTCCGAGGGGCTGGTGGCTGCTGTCCGACAACCGGCCGGTGGACAGCGACAGCCGCAGCTACGGCCCGGTCCCGGACGAGCTGGTGCTCGGCCGGGTGCTGCTGCGGCTGCGCCCGCGCCCGGCCTGGCTGGCGCCGGGGCGGCGGCTGGAGCGGCTGCTGCTGGGCACCCGGCTGGCCCGGGTGCCGGGCCTGGCCCGCCGCCTGGGCGTCTGGGCGGACGAGCTCTGACCCTCTGAGCCCTGCCCTGCCCTGCCCGGCCCGGCCAGTGCCTAGCCGGCGGCGCCGAGTGCCGCGGCCTCGGCCTCCTGGCGCTTGCGGGCCCGGTACGCGGCGACGTTGGCGCGGGTCGCGCAGCGGTCCGAGCAGTAGCGGCGGGAGCGGTTGGTCGAGGTGTCCAGGTAGGCGTTGCGGCAGGGCGCGGCCTGGCAGATGCCGAGCCGGTCGGCGCCCAGCTCGGTCAGGTGGACGGCCAGGCCCATGCAGGCGACCGCGCTGAAGTGCGCGGTGGCGGTGGGCGAGTTGTCGGCCAGGTGCAGGTGCCAGCGCGGCCGGCCGGCGTCGTCCAGGTAGTCGTGCCCGGAGACCAGCGGGCTGACCGGGTACTCCATCAGCAGGCTGTTCAGCAGGTCGACGCCCCGGATCTCGTCGCCCTCGGCGGCGGCCTCGAAGACCCCGCGCAGCCTGGTCCGCACCGCCCGCAGCCGGGGCAGGTCGGACTCGTCGGCCTGTGCGGCGGCCCGCGAGGAGTCGGAGAACAGGCCGCGCACCGCGTCCACGGACGTCAGGGTGTCGGTGCCGCGCCCGGGCTCCTCGGTGTTCACCAGCCGAACGGCGAGATCGGCGTAAGAGGCGAGCTCCACGGAGGTCCTTCCAGAAGGTCGGTAACGGGCTGATTGCGTCCAGCCTATTACCTGGGTGGGGAAAACGTCGGCGCCCGGCAGGAGCAGCCTGCCGGGCGCCGGTCGGTACGGTTCTACAGCACCTTGGAGAGGAAGGCGCGGGTGCGCTCGTGCCGGGGGTCCGTGAGCACCTCGCGGGGGTTGCCGGACTCGACCACCACGCCGCCGTCCATGAACACCAGCGCGTCGCCGACCTCGCGGGCGAAGCCCATCTCGTGGGTGACGACCACCATGGTCATGCCCTCCTCGGCGAGGCCGCGCATGACGTCGAGGACGTCGCCGACCAGTTCGGGGTCGAGCGCCGAGGTGGGCTCGTCGAACAGCATCAGCTTGGGCTTCATGGCCAGCGCGCGGGCGATCGCGACGCGCTGCTGCTGGCCGCCGGAGAGCTGGGAGGGGTAGTTCTTCGCCTTGTCGGCGAGGCCGACCCGCTCCAGCAGGACCATCGCCCGCTCCCGGGCGGCGGCCTTGCTCTCGCCCTTGACCTGGACCGGCGCCTCCATGACGTTCTCGACGGCCGTCATGTGCGGGAACAGGTTGAAGCGCTGGAAGACCATGCCGATGTCGCGCCGCTTGACGGCGACCTCGCGGTCCTTGAGCTCGTAGAGCTTGTCGCCCTTCTGCTGGTAGCCGACCAGTTCGCCGTCCACCCAGAGGCGTCCGCCGTTGATCTTCTCCAGGTGGTTGATGCACCGCAGGAAGGTCGACTTGCCGGAGCCGGAGGGGCCGATCAGGCAGAACACCTCGCCCTGCTTGACCTCCAGGTCGATGCCCTTGAGCACGTGCACGGAGCCGTAGGACTTGTGGACGCCCTCGGCGCGGACCATCGGCTGTCCGGTGGCGGCGGCCGGGGTCTTGCTCAGGTCGGTCATACGTGACCACCTCCCTCGAGCCCCGGGACGACGTCGGCGCCGGTCTTCGGGGCGGGCTTCCCGGCGAACAGGCCCCGCAGCCGCTGCAACGGGGTGGGCGGGAGGGTCCGGTTGGAGCCGCGGGCGTAGTAGCGCTCGATGTAGTACTGGCCGATGGTCAGCAGCGAGGTGAAGAACAGGTACCAGAGGCTGACCACGATCAGCAGCGGGATGTTCTGGTAGTTCCGGGAGTAGATGACCTGACCGGCCCGGAAGATCTCCTCCAGGGAGATCACGCTGACCAGCGAGGTGGTCTTGAGCATCGAGATGGTCTCGTTGCCGGTCGGTGGGATGATCACCCGCATGGCCTGGGGCAGGACGATCCGGCGCATGGTCTGGAACCGGCTCATGCCGAGCGCGTGGGCGGCCTCGGTCTGGCCCTCGTCCACCGACTGGATGCCGCCGCGGACGATCTCCGCCATGTAGGCGGCCTCGTTGAGGCCGAGGCCCAGCAGGGCGGCGACGAAGGTCGGGATCAGGACGTTGGTGTCCGCGGACCAGAACTCCGGCCCCCACGGGACGCCGATCGACAGCTTGGCCCAGATCAGGCCGAGGAAGTTCCAGAACACCAGCTGCACCAGCACCGGGGTGCCGCGGAAGACCCAGATGTACATCCAGGCGGTGCCGGAGAGCAGCGGGTTCGGGGACAGGCGCATCACGGCGAGGACGATGCCGCCGATCACGCCCATCAGCATGGAGAGGACGGTCAGTTCCAGCGTGACGACCATGCCGTGCACGATGCTGTCGTGGAACAGGTACTGCCCGACGATGTCCCACTTGAAAGCGGGGTTGGTGAAGAGGGCGCTCAGCAGCATCGCCGCGAGCAGGGCGATGACGACGGCGCCCACCCAGCGTCCGGGGTGGCGGACCGGGACGGCCTTGATGGTCTCAGGCCGTCCCTCCTCCGCCTTCCCCTTGTCCAGAGAGTTCACGGTGTGGCCTCGGGGGAGAGATGGAGCAGGCGGACGGTCAGTTCACGGCGCCGTTGACGGTCGACTTGTCGAGGGCGCCGGACTCGACGCCCCACTTGGTGAGGATCTGCTTGTAGGTGCCGTCGTCGATCAGCGACTGGACGGCGCCCTGGATCGCGGGGGTGAGCTTGGAGCCCTTGGCGACGGCGACGCCGTAGGGGGCCACGCCGTAGGTGGAGCCGAGCTTCTCCAGTTGGCCGCCGGCCTGCTTGATCGCGTAGTCGACGACCTGGGAGTCGGCCATCATCGCCTGGTCGCGGCCGGAGACGACGGCGTTGGTGACGTCCGTCTGGAGGTCGAACTTGTCGCCGTCGTTCTGGATGCCCGGCTTCCCGGCCTTGGCGCAGTCCGGGTTGCGGGTGTCCTTGATCTCGTCGGCCTGGGTGGTGCCGGTCTGGACGGCGACCTTCTTGCCGCACAGGTCGGCGGGGTCGACCTTGTCGGGGTTGCCCTTCTTGACCGCGATGGCGCTGCCGGAGTTGAAGTAGGTCACCATGTCGACGATCTGCTCGCGCTCCTTGTTGTCCGTGAAGGACGACATGCCGAGCTGGAACTTGTTCGACTGGATGCCGGGGATGATCGCGGTGAAGCCGGAGTCCTGGACGTCGGCCTTCAGCCCGAGCTTGGCCGCGATGGCGTTGGCCAGGTCCACGTCCATGCCGATGACCTTGCCGCTGTCGTCCTTGAACTCGTCCGGCGCGTACGAGGCGTCCGCGCCGACCACGAGCTTGCCGGAGGACTTGACGTCGGCGGGGACGAGGGCGGCGAGCTTGTCGTCGGCCTTGACCGCGTTGACGGTCGTGGAGGCGTTGGGCGCGCCGCTGCCACCGTCGCTCTTGCTGCTGCTGCAGCCGGTCAGGACGAGGGTGACGGAGGCGGCGACCGCGCCGGCCGCGAGAAGCCGGGTGCGCTGGGTACGCGGGGTCATGAGGGGGATCTCCTCCTGAGGGAGAGGGGCGGGCGGAGCGCGCCGCGGGGGGCGGCACACCGGGCTGGCAGGGCCGTGCGGCGCTGTACGGGTGTATTTCGCTGTACGTCGTCGTACGTGCAGGGCCGGGTGGTGCGATGCCTGCGCGGCAGGGCCGCACAGGTTGCTACGGGGTACTGCTTCCGCCACCCTCCGCCGAGGTGGACGTCGAGCGAACCGCCTCGACCAGTGGCCGGCTCGATCCGAGATGGGGGGAATCCTGCCATCTGTGGACGGTCAGATGGCCCTCATCCAGATCAAAATCGGATAACGAGGGCCCGGGCTGTCCGCTATTCGGACTTATTCCGTGTTCCTGTCACCCCGTGCATAAGTATGCAGATCCCTCCGCCCGGTGCCCGGAGGCCCGCCGCCCCGGCGCGGATGCCGCCGTCGGCCACGGCGCGGGGGCGTGCGGCCGCCACGGTGACGCGCGGGTGTACGCGGAATGGCGGACACGCGATCCGGCCATCCCGCCCTGCCGGGCCCGGCGGCGGGTGTGTCAGAATTCGGTACCGGGTGACCCCCGAACGCTCGAACCAGACCGCCGAGCCCCGACAGGCTCGGGGTGTCCGGGAACGGAAGTCATCACGTGGCTCCGTATCCGGGACGCCGACTCCCCAGCGCGTCTGCGTTCACTCCTGCGGGTGCGCGTGCCGCCATCACCGTTGCCGCCGCCGGAGCCCGGCGCTTCCGACGCCGGGCCCCAATGAGGCGACAGCTCGGCGATGAACTGCACGTGACGAGGACGAAAAGGCATAGGTGCGATGCCTTGGTCCGTCCTACGCTCGGCCCGGAAGCACTACGCGGACCAACAAGACCCATAAAACCCTCATCCGAGGGCGCCGCCCGACGGCAGCGCCCCGACCCAGCCCCCCGGGTCCGCTTCGGCGTACCCGGTTTCCGGTTTCCGGACGGGTCGTCCTGTCCGTCGGTCGCGCACCCTCGCCAGATCAATGACGAAGAGGTCATCGTGGCAGCGGAGATCATCAGCAGCACCCAGGACACCGTCGATCCGGTCGACGCCGTTTTCGCGCTCCACCGCGGCGGCAAGATGGAGATCCGGGCGACCGTCCCGGTGCGCGACGCGGACGACCTGTCCCTCGCCTACACGCCCGGTGTCGCCCGCGTCTGCACGGCCATCGCCGAGCAGCCGGAGCTGGTCAACGACTACACCTGGAAGTCCAACACCGTCGCCGTGGTCACCGACGGCACCGCCGTGCTGGGCCTCGGGGACATCGGTCCGGAGGCCTCCCTGCCCGTGATGGAGGGCAAGGCCATCCTGTTCAAGCAGTTCGGCGGCGTGGACGCGGTGCCGATCGCGCTCGCCTGCACCGAGGTCGACGAGATCGTCGAGACCGTGGTGCGGCTGGCGCCCTCCTTCGGCGGCGTCAACCTGGAGGACATCTCCGCCCCCCGCTGCTTCGAGATCGAGCGCCGGCTCCAGGAGGCCGTGGACATCCCGGTCTTCCACGACGACCAGCACGGCACCGCGATCGTCACCACCGCCGCCCTGTGGAACGCGGCCAAGGTGACCGGCCGTGAGATCGGCTCGCTGCGGGCCGTCATCTCCGGCGCCGGCGCGGCCGGCATCGCCATCGCCAAGATGCTGGTGGCGGCGGGCATCGGCGACGTCGCGGTCTGCGACCGCAAGGGCGTGGTGTACGACGGCCGCGGCGACCTCACCGACGTCAAGGCCGAGATCGCCGAACTGACCAACCGCACCGGCCTCAGGGGCACCCTGGCCGACGCGCTGGCCGGCGCCGACGTGTTCATCGGCGTCTCCGGCGGCACCGTGCCGGAGGAGGTCGTCGCGACCATGGCCGCGGGCGCGTTCATCTTCGCGATGGCCAACCCCACCCCGGAGATCCACCCCGAGGTCGCGCACAAGTACGCGGCGGTCGTCGCCACCGGGCGCAGCGACTTCCCGAACCAGATCAACAACGTGCTGGCCTTCCCCGGCATCTTCGCCGGCGCCCTCCAGGTGCGGGCCAGCCGGATCACCGAGGGCATGAAGCTGGCCGCCGCCAAGGCGCTGGCCGGTGTCGTCGCCGACGAGCTGACGCCGCAGAAGGTCATCCCCTCGCCGTTCGACGAGCGGGTCGCCCCGGCGGTCACCAAGGCCGTCGCCGAGGCCGCCCGGGCCGAGGGCGTGGCCCGGATCTGACGATCCGGGCGCCGCTGCCGGGCAGGACCGGAGCAGCGGCGCCGCCGACACGGCCGGGGCCGGGACACGCGTCACACCCGCGCGTGGTTCCCGGCCCCGGCCGGCGCGGCTATCGTCCGCAGCATGTTTGCTGCCTACGCCGCACGTATCGACGCCGATGACCCGCTCGGCGGACTGGAGTTGGGTGAACTCCCCGAGCCGCAGGCCCGCCCCGGATGGAGCGTGGTCACGGTCAGGGCCGCCAGCCTCAACCACCACGACCTGTGGTCGCTGCGCGGGGTCGGCCTGCCCGCCGGACGGCTGCCGATGATCCTCGGCTGCGACGCCGCCGGTGTCGACGAGCACGGCAACGAGGTCGTCCTCCACTCGGTGATCGGCCAGAGCGGCCACGGGGTGGGCCCGGACGAACCCCGGTCCATCCTGACCGAGCGCTACCAGGGGACCTTCGCCCAGCAGGTGGCCGTGCCGACCTGGAACCTGCTGCCCAAGCCCGCCGAACTCAGCTTCGAAGAGGCCGCCTGCCTGCCCACGGCCTGGCTGACGGCCTACCGGATGCTGTTCACCAACGCCGGGGTCAAGCCCGGTGACACCGTCCTGGTGCAGGGCGCGGGCGGCGGCGTGGCGACCGCGCTGATCGTCCTCGGCAAGGCCGCCGGGCTGCGGGTCTGGGTCACCGGCCGGGACGAGGCCAAGCGCCGCCGGGCGGTCGAGCTCGGCGCCGACGCCGCCTTCGAGAGCGGCGCCCGGCTGCCCGCCCGGGTGGACGCGGTGATGGAGACGGTCGGCGCCGCGACCTGGGCGCACTCGGTGAAGGCGCTGCGCCCGGGCGGCACCATCGTTATCTCCGGTGCCACCTCCGGCCCCAATCCGAGCGCCACCGAGCTGAACCGGATCTTCTTCCTGGAGCTCAAGGTGGTCGGCTCGACGATGGGGACCAAGGAGGAACTGGCCGGGCTGCTCTCGCTGTGCGCGACCAGCGGCGTCCGGCCGGTGATCGACTCGGTGCTGCCGCTGGCCGAGGCCCGGGACGGCTTCGCGCGGCTCGCCAAGGGCGACGTCTTCGGCAAGATCGTGCTGACGCCGTGACGCCGTGACGCCGTGACGCCGTGACGCCGTGACGCCGTGACGCCTTGTGGCCCTGGCGTCGTCCGGCCCCGACGCCGGTGCGGCCCTGACGCGGACCGGCCCGGCACGCTCCGCGGAGCGTGCCGGGCCGGTGGTGGTCCGGCGGCCTGCCGGTCAGCCGAGCAGGCGCTTCAGCCGCTCGCCCGCCGAGCCCAGCACCGAGCGGGCCTCGGCCAGCTTGTCGCCGCTCACGCCGCCGTCCCGGGCCGCGTCGCGGACCTGGTCGCGGAAGCGGTCGAGCAGCCGCTCCAGTTCGCGGGCCGGGTCGCCGTCCGGGTCGGTCCGCGCCCACGGCGGCAGGTCGGCCGGGGCGGTCGGCGTGGTCGGCTCGTCCTTGTCCAGGTCGATCCGGGTGACGGTGACCTCCTCGGCCGGCCCGTCGGCCGGCTGGCCCCAGCGGGCCGCGTCGGCCAGCCCGGACAGGCCCTTGGTCAGCTCGGCCAGGCCCTCGGCCAGGCCGGTCGGCCAGTCGCCCTTCGCGGCGTGCTCGCGCACCTGCTGCTCGACCCGGCGCTTGATCCGCAGCGCCTCCTGCTGCGCGGCCGTCCGCGAGGCCTTGGCCTGCTCGCGCAGCCGGTGGGCCTCCTCCTCGGCGGCCTTCGCCTTGGCCTTGGCGGCCTTCTCCTGCTCCCGGGCGCGCTTGGCCTGGTCCTTGGCCTGCCGCTTGAACTGGGCGAACTCCTCCTTGGCGCGCTGCCAGGACTCGTTGTCGCCCCACGGGCCGGACCACGGGTCCCCGCCCTCGGCGCGGTCCGGCCGGGGGGCCTGCCGGGCGGCCTGCCACAGCTCCTCGCGCAGGTCCTTGGCGCTGTCCCGGACGTCCTCGCGGATCGCCCCGGCGAGCTGCGCCACGGAGTCGTGGATCTCCACTTCCAGGTCGTCCAACTCGCCCTGTCGGGCTTCCAGTTCGGCGCGCCCGGCGTCGGTCAGCCGGTAGACCTTGCGGCCGCCCTCGGTGCTGTGGGTGACCAGGCCCTCCTGCTCCAGCTTGGCGAGCCGGGGGTAGACCGTCCCGGCGGAGGGCGCGTACAGGCCCTGGAAGCGCTCCTCCAGCAGGCGGATCACCTCGTAGCCGTGCCGCGGGGCCTCGTCGAGCAGCTTCAGCAGGTAGAGCCGGAGCCGGCCGTGGCCGAACACGGGCGTCATCTCACGCCTCCTTGGTGAGGTCGGGCTTGCCGAGTCCGGCCGGGAGCTCCTTGACGACCACCGGCGCCTCGTCCTCGGGGTCGGGGCGGCGCAGCACGGTGACGCCGCCGGAGACGGTGGTCACGGCGAGGCTGCCCCGGCCGTCGCCGAGCTGGCCGGACAGGCGCTTGGCGCCCCAGCTGCCGCTGAGCTTGAGGCCGTCGAAGGTGCTGGAGATGTCGCCGCTGGTGGAGCCGGCCTCGACCTTGGCATCGGCCAGCGAGGGGATCCGGATGACGACCGGGCCGCTGACGGTGGTGACCTTGATGTCGGCCGGGTTGGCGACGTCGAGGTCCAGGGTGACGGCGCCGGTGACGGCGTTGGCCTGGATCCGGTCGGCGGTGCCGGCGACGACGGTGAGCTGGCCGGAGACGGTGTTGACCTTGAGCTGGCCGGCCACCGACTGGGCGTCGACGTCGCCGGTGACGGTGTTGGCCTCGGTGCGGCCGGTCAGGCCGACCAGGGTGGCGTCGCCGCTGGCGCTCTGCACCGAGACGTGCCCGGTGATCCCGGAGACGGTGGCGCCGGCCGAGACGGTGCCGACCTTGACCTCGGCGTCGGCCGGGACGGTCAGGGTGACGCCGGCGACGCGCTTGCGCTTGAAGGAACTGAAGAAGCCCTTGACCGCGTCGACCGACTTGAGCCGGTCGCCGAACTCGCCCCAGCTGTTGATGTCCTTGTAGGTGACCGTCAGGACGCCGTCCACCAGGGTCACGTGCAGCGGCTCGCCCTGGAGCTCGGTGACCTCCAGGCGGGCCGGGCCCTCGGCCGCCACCACGTTCACCGTGCCCTCGATGATCCGCACGTGCAGCGCCCGGACCGCCTCGTCGATGGTGATCCTCTCGGGACCCTCGACCGTCCACTGGCTCATCTCTGCCGCCTCCCGTTGCCGATCGCGATGTATCGCGTTCTCTTTTAAAGACGATATATCGCGTGACGCGCAAGTCAAGCGTGCCGTCCCGGATCCCGCCCCGGAGCCGTCCCGGAGCCGCCCCCGAGGCGCCCCCTACGGGTGGGCGCGGATGCGTGAGGGGCCCGGCAGGCGATCGCCTGCCGGGCCCCTCGTCAGCGGTTCAGTGCGACGGCACCGCACCGGTCACTCGTCGTCCTCGTCGTCGAGCCGGGCCAGCCAGGTGGCCAGCCGCTCGACCGGGATCTCGAAGTCCGGGTTGAGGTCGACGAACTCGCGCAGTCGCTCGGCCAGCCACTCGAAGGTGACCTCCTCGTCGCCGCGCCGGTTCTGCAGCTCCTCGATGCCGCGGTCGGTGAAGTACACGGGTTCACTCCGGTCCGGTGGGGATTGACCTGGTCAGGATAGTCGGGGACGCCCGCGGCCCCCGTCTCCCAGGGGAGGACGGGGGCCGCGGGCGTCGGTGCTCCAGCGCCTCGGGGCGTCAGGGCCTCAGAGCGAGTAGACCTCTTCGATCAGCGCCTGCTGCTCGGCGGCGTGCCGCTTGGCCGAGCCGACCGCCGGGGACGAGGCCGTCGTGCGGGCGACGCGGCGCAGCCGCGAGCCGTTGGCGCTGCGGCCGACGACGACCTGGAGGTGGTCGACCAGGTTCATCGCGATGAACGGCCAGGCGCCCTGGTTGTCCGGCTCCTCCTGCGCCCAGACGAACTGGACGTCGTCGCCGTAGCGGGCGAGCTCCTCCTGGAGCTCGGCCACCGGCAGCGGGTAGAGCCGCTCGACCCGGACGATCGCGGTGTCGGTGACGCCGCGCTCGGTGCGGGCCGCCGCCAGGTCGTAGTAGAACTTGCCGGCGGTGATGACGACCTTGCGCACCTGCGCCGGGTCGACGGTGTTGTCACCGATGACCGGGCGGAAGGAACCGGACAGGAACTCCTCGGTCGCACTCGCCGCGGCCTTGAGACGCAGCATCGACTTCGGGGTGAAGACGACCAGCGGCTTGTGGTGCGGGTTGTGCGCCTGCCAGCGCAGCAGGTGGAAGTAGTTCGACGGCAGGGTCGGCATGGCGACCGTCATGTTGTTCTGCGCGCACAGCTGCAGGAAGCGCTCCGGGCGGGCGGACGAGTGGTCCGGGCCCTGGCCCTCGTAGCCGTGCGGCAGCAGCAGGGTGACGCCCGAGTGCTGGCCCCACTTCTGCTCGGCGGAGGCGATGTACTCGTCCACCACGGTCTGCGCGCCGTTGACGAAGTCGCCGAACTGCGCCTCCCACATGACCAGCGAGTTCGGGCGGGTCAGCGAGTAGCCGTACTCGAAGCCCATCGCCGCGTACTCCGACAGCAGGCTGTCGTAGACGGTGTAGCGGGCCTGGTCCTCGGTGAGGTACTGCAGCGGGGTGTAGTCCTCGCCGGTGTTGCGGTCGATCAGGACGGCGTGCCGCTGGCCGAAGGTGCCGCGGCGGCTGTCCTGGCCGGCCAGGCGGACCGGGTGGCCCTCCATGAGCAGCGAGCCGATGGCGAGGGTCTCGCCCGTCGCCCAGTCGATGGTGTTGTCCTCGACGGAGGCGGCGCGGCGCTGGAGCTGCGGCAGCAGGCGCGGGTGGACGGTCAGCCAGTCCGGCAGGTTGACCTGCGAGGCGGCGATCCGCTTGACCATCTCCTGGGAGATGCCGGTCTGGATGTTGACCGGGAAGTCGGCGACCGGCTTGCCGGCGGTGGCCGGGGCGGGGGTCTGGGCGGCGTCGCGGACCTCGGCGAAGACCTTCTCCAGCTGGCCCTGGAAGTCCTGGAGCGCCTGCTCCGCCTCTTCCATGGTGATGTCGCCGCGACCGATCAGGCCCTCGGTGTACAGCTTGCGCACCGAGCGCTTCTTGTCGATCAGGTCGTACATCAGCGGCTGGGTGAACGACGGGTTGTCGGCCTCGTTGTGACCGCGGCGGCGGTAGCAGATGAGGTCGATCACGACGTCCTTGTGGAACGCCTGGCGGAACTCGAAGGCGAGCCGCGCGACGCGGACCACGGCCTCCGGGTCGTCGCCGTTGACGTGGAAGATCGGGGCCTCGATCATCCGGGCCACGTCGGTGCAGTACATCGAGGAGCGCGAGGACGCCGGGGCGGCGGTGAAGCCGACCTGGTTGTTGACCACCAGGTGGATCGTGCCGCCGGTGCGGTAGCCGCGCAGCTGCGACATGTTCAGGGTCTCCGCGACGACGCCCTGGCCGGCGAAGGCCGCGTCGCCGTGGATCTGGATCGGCAGCACCGGGAAGGTGGTGCCGCCCTGGTCCAGGATGTCCTGCTTGGCGCGGGCGATGCCCTCGACGACCGGGTCGACCGTCTCCAGGTGGGAGGGGTTCGCGGCGAGCGAGACCTTGATGGTCTCGCCGTCCAGGCCGGTGAAGGTGCCCTCGGAGCCGAGGTGGTACTTCACGTCGCCGGAGCCGTGCATCGACTTCGGGTCGAGGTTGCCCTCGAACTCGCCGAAGATCTTGCCGTACGGCTTGCCGACGATGTTGGCCAGCACGTTCAGGCGGCCGCGGTGGGCCATGCCGATGACGGCCTCGTCGAGGCGGTGCTCGGCGGCGGCGTCGATGGTGGCGTCCAGCAGCGGGATGAGCGACTCGCCGCCCTCCAGCGAGAAGCGCTTCTGCCCGACGTACTTGGTCTGCAGGAACGTCTCGAAGGCCTCGGCCGAGTTCAGCCGGCGCAGGATGCGCAGCTGCTCCTCGCGCTCGGGCTTGGAGTACGGCTTCTCCAGGCGCTCCTGCAGCCACTTGCGCTGCTTCGGGTCCTGGATGTGCATGTACTCGACGCCGACGGTGCGGCAGTACGTGTTGCGCAGCAGGCCGAGGATGTCGCGGAGCTTCATCATCTTCTGGCCGCCGAAACCGCCGACCGCGAACTCGCGCTCCAGGTCCCACAGGGTGAGGCCGTGGGTGGTGACGTCCAGGTCGGGGTGCTTGCGCTGCTTGTACTCCAGCGGGTCGGTGTCGGCCATCAGGTGGCCGCGCACGCGGTACGCGTGGATCAGCTCCATGACGCGGGCGGTCTTGTTGACCTCGTCGTCGTGGGTGGTGGCGACGTCGGTGGCCCAGCGGACCGGCTCGTACGGGATCCGCAGCGACTCGAAGATCTCGTCGTAGAACCCCTTCTCGCCGAGGAGGAGGCGGTGGATCTCGCGCAGGAACTCGCCGGACGCCGCGCCCTGGATGACGCGGTGGTCGTAGGTCGAGGTCAGCGTCATGATCTTGGAGACGCCCAGGCGGGACAGGGTCTCCGGGGCGGAGCCCTGGAACTCGGCCGGGTACTCCATGGCGCCGACGCCGACGATGGTGCCCTGGTTCTGCATCAGGCGCGGCACGGAGTGCACGGTGCCGATGCCGCCGGGGTTGGTCAGCGAGACCGTGACGCCGGTGAAGTCGTCCATGGTCAGCTTGTTGGCGCGGGCCCGGCGGACGATGTCCTCGTAGGCCTGCCAGAAGCCGAAGAAGTCGAGGGTCTCGGCCTTCTTGATGGCCGCGACGACGAGCTGGCGGTCGCCGTTCGGCTTGACCAGGTCGATGGCCAGGCCGAGGTTGACGTGCTCGGGCTTGACCAGGAAGGCCTTGCCGTTCTCCACCTTGTAGCTGTAGTTCATGCCCGGGGCGGCCTTGATGGCCTGGACCAGGGCGTAGCCGATCAGGTGGGTGAAGGAGACCTTGCCGCCGCGGGCGCGCTGCAGGTGGTTGTTGATGACGATGCGGTTGTCGATCAACAGCTTCGCGGGCACCGCGCGGACCGAGGTCGCGGTCGGCACCTCCAGCGAGGCGTCCATGTTGGTGGCGACGGCCTTGGCCGGGCCGCGCAGCTGGATCAGCTCGGGGCCGGCGGGCGCGTCCGCCGCGGCGGCGGCCGGAGCGGCCGGGGCCGGGGCGGCGGCCTTGGGGGCCGGGGCCGGGGGCGCGACGGGAGCTGCGGCGAGCGGCGCGGGGGCCGGCGCCGGAGCGGCCGGTGCGGCCGGTGCGGCGGGGGCGGTCGCGGCCGGAGCAGCAGCGGGCGCGGGGGCAGCGGCAGGGGTCGGCGTGGGGCCGGCCTGGGTCGCGGCCTGGGTCACTGGGGTCACCTCGGTACCGGGCTTGTAGTCGGCGAAAAAGTCCCACCAGGCTCGGTCGACCGAGTTCGGGTCCTGGAGGTACTGCTGGTAGATCTCATCGACGAGCCACTCATTGGGACCGAAGCCAGTGGAGCTAGCCGAGCTATTGGGGGTTTCAGGGGACTGTGGCGACACGGCGGCAACCGCCCTCTTCCGCTTCCTTTTGGGATGTTTGGACAGCGGGGATTAAGGCTACGCCCCTGACCAGTGATCGCGCAGTCCCCGGGCCCCAGGCGTCGCCCAGATCACAGTCCTGACCTGCAGTTTGGCTGAAAATGTGCGTTAGAAAGCCGTATCTGAGGGGAACCGACCGCCTCCACCCATAGGGCATATCCGGACAAAACCGGACAAAGCCCCATGGGGATCATCCAATGATCTTCGTGTACGTCTGTGTCGCTTCTGTGACACATCCGACCCTCAGCGCTGCCCCGGCAGCCGGACCTCGATCCGGCAGCCGCGGGGCGACTCGGCGACCGCGATCCGACCGCCGTGCAGGTCCACCGCCCAGCGGGCGATGGCCAGGCCGAGGCCGGTGCCGCCGTCCGAGCCGGGCCCCTGGGCGGTCGCGGTGCCGCTGCGGCTGAACCGCTCGAACACCCGGCCGCGGTCGGCCGGCGGGATGCCCGGGCCCTCGTCCTCGACCTCCAGCAGCAGGCCGCCGGGCCCGCCGTCGGGCCGCGCGCGCACCGTCACGGTGCCGCCGGGCGGGGAGTGCTTGCAGGCGTTGTCGACCAGGTTGGCGACCACCTGGTGGAGCCGTTCCGGGTCCGCCACGCCGGTCAGGCCGGTCGGGCTGACCTCCAGCGCCAGCCGGACGTCGCCGCGTCGGGAGAACGCCCCGCCGGCCGTCGCGCCGTCCACGGTGACCCCGCGCAGCACGCCGTCCAGGAACTCGCGCACCTCGAAGGGGCGGGCGTCCAGGTCGACCACGCCGTCGTCGATCTTGGAGAGGTCCAGCAGGTGGGTGACCAGGCGGCCGAGCCGCTCGGTCTGCTCCAGGGCGGCCCCCAGGGTCGCCGGATTGGGCTGGACGACGCCGTCCACCACGTTCTCCAGCACGGCGCGCAGCGCGGCGATGGGCGTGCGCAGCTCGTGCGAGACGTTGGCGACCAGCTCGCGGCGGTGCCGGTCGGCGGCCCCCAGGTCGGCGGCCATCTGGTTGAAGGTGGTCGCCAGTTCGCCGATCTCGTCGCGCGAGTTCACCTCGACCCGGCGGCTGTAGTCGCCGGAGGCCATCGCGCGGGCGGCGGCCGTCATCTCGCGCAGGGGGGCGGTCAGCCCGTGCGCGAGGAACTGCATGAAGAGCAGCGAGGCGATCATGGAGAAGACCATGATGATCCGGATCTGGGTCTCGGACCGGATCGCCACGACCACCATGCCGGTGGCCAGGAAGACGGAGACGATCACCAGCAGGGCGAGCTTGCCCTTGATCGAGCGGACCGGGTCGAGCGGCCGGATGTCGGCCCAGACCCGGCGGGCGGCGCGGGCGGCCAGCGTCTGCGACCGCGTGCCGCCGGTGTCCCCGTTGCGTTGCTGTGGAAAGGTCATTGGTCCCCTGTGATCCCCGCGTACGTCTCCCGCGTGGTGCGCGGCAGTTCGGGACACGGGCCCCCCGGAGGCCCGTCGCCCGAGGCTCGCCGCTAGGAGAGCGGGGCCTCCAGCGCGTACCCGACGCCGTGGACGGTACGGATCCAGCTCGCGCCGATCTTGCGGCGCAGCGCCTTGACGTGGCTGTCCACGGTGCGGGTGCCGGACGCGTCCGTCCAGTCCCAGACCTCGGCCAGCAGCTGCTCGCGGGTCAGCACGGCGCGCGGCTGCGCGGCCAGGCAGGCGAGCAGGTCGAACTCGGTGGGCGTCAGGTGGACGTCGCCCGAGGCGAGCCGGACCCGGCGCTGCACGTGGTCGATCTCCAGCTCGCCGAAGCGCAGCGAGCCGAGCGCGGGCGTGCGGGCCGCCTGCTGGGCGCGCTCGACGCGGCGCAGCAGCACGTTGACCCGGGCGGCCAGTTCGCGCATCGAGAACGGTTTGGTCATGTAGTCGTCGGCGCCCACGCCGAGGCCGACCAGCAGGTCCGTCTCGTCGTCGCGCGCGGTCAGCATCAGCACCGGCACCGGGCGTTGCGCCTGGATCCGGCGGCACACCTCAAGGCCGTCGAAGCCGGGCAGCATGATGTCGAGGACCACCAGGTCCGGCTGCCAGGTGTGGAAGCCGTCGACCGCGCCCGGCCCGTCGTGGGCCACGGCGACCTTGAAGCCCTCCGCGCCCAGCCGGGCCGCGATCGACTCCGCGATCGTCGGTTCGTCCTCCACCACCAGCACTCTGCGTTGGCTGCTCACCGTGCCGCCGCTGTGGTTGTTGTCCTGCTGAAGTTCTGTCACGGTCACGCCACCGCCCCCAGGGCTGCGGGCCGGCCACCTGTGGGGATGGCGGGCTCCGCTCGTAGTCTTGTTCCGTCGTGGACTGTGCCGGGTCCGCCGTCCCGTCGTGCGTGCGGGTCGGCGGGCGGATTGTCGCCCGCCCACTTCTCCCGCGCACTTCGCAGCGTACGGACAGCGGATGCCTCCCGGCAGGTGGACCGGACGTTTCCGGCCCGTGGGCCGGCCGTCGGGCCGCCCTCGGAGCCCACTGCACGAGTGGGCACGGGCCGATACCTTACCCGGCGATTTTTCTCTGCGTAACGGTACGTATGCAGTCGAGTTGACGCCAAGTCGCCGGTCAGAGCCCCTGTCGGTGCGCTCGCCGGAAGAAGGTCTGGACCAATATCAGGAATCCGGTCGACCGGTTTCCCGACGGTCTTCACCGGCTTTTCTCAGATGCCTCTCAGAACCTCGACGTAACGTGGCCACGACAACGCCCCGCAGGGCGGGATCCGCGGCGCGCGCCGGTACGTTGGGCACCTGGGTGAGGGGCCGGTGGCTGCCGGCGTGGAGCGGAGGGCGGCATGGCTGGACTGCGGCGAGGTGTCGGACGGGTCGGGGCGTCGACCGCCGGCCCGCCGTACGGGATGCTCCGGCACGGTCTGCGCACCGGCGTCGTCGAGTGGCTGCTGGCGCGGGTGCCGACACCCCGGCGGAACCCCTTCACCCTCGGCTACCTCGCCGTGGTGGGCGCCACCACGACCTTTGCCAAACTCGCCGATCCGGAACTCGTGCAGCGGCTGCAGGAGGCCTCCAGTTCCGACGGCCACAACCTCCTGCAGCACCCCCTGCGCGCGCTGGTGCTCAGCGGCTTCTGGGTGGCCGGCGAGGTGTGGATGCCGTACCTGTGGGGATTCGCCGTCACCCTCGCGCCGCTGGAGCGCCGGATCGGCCCCGCCCGGGCGGCGGCGGTCTTCGCGATCGGGCACGTCACGGCCACGCTGCTGTCCCAGGGCGTGGTGATCACCGCGGTGGAGACCGGGCGGATGGAGGCCGGGGCGCTGGACTACCTGGACATCGGCGTCAGCTACGGCGTGCTCACCTGCCTGGGCGCGGTGGCCGGGCTGCTGCCGTGGCGCGGGCGGCTGGTCGCGCTCGGCGGCGCCGGGCTGCTGATCGCCGAGCAGATCCTCACCGAGCGGGACCTGGTCACCGCCGTGGGGCACCCGGCCGCGGTGCTCACCGGGGTGGCGCTGTGGCGCTGGCTGCGCCGGGCCCAGGCCCGCCGGCCGCGGCCGAAGCCGCGGACGCGCCGGGCCGAGGCGCCGGCCGCGGGCTCCTCGCCCGCGCCGGGCGGCGCTCCGGTCCTGGACGTGCGCTGACCCTTCCGGGTGCCGCCCCGGACGCTTTTGACGGCACTTCCCGCGCCCTCCCCCGCTTGCTCCACACCCCCTCCTGTTCGCTCACGGCGAACACCGCCCCGGGAACATCCGGCGCGCGCCAGGCCTTAGTCAGGTCGACTCAACTTCACTGACTGGGGAGAGATCATGGCATCGACGTCCACACCGCTCACCCTGCCCGTGCTGCCGCTCGACGACGAGGTCGTCCTGCCGGGCATGGTCGTCCCGCTGGACCTCAAGGACACCGAGGTGCGCGCCGCGGTCGAGGCCGCCCGCGCGGCGGCCACCGGCACCGGCAAGCCGCAGGTCCTCCTGGTCCCGCGGGTGGACGGCTCGTACGCGGCGGTCGGCACCCTGGCCACCGTCGAGCAGGTCGGCCGGCTGGCCGACGGGGAGCCGGCCGCGCTGGTGCGCGCCGTGCGCCGGGTCCGCATCGGGGCCGGCACCACCGGCCCCGGCGCCGCCCTCTGGGTGGAGACCACGCCCTTCCGGGAGTCCGCGGTGGACACCCCGGTGGCCGGCCGGGCCGCCGAGCTGGTCAAGGAGTACAAGGCGCTGTCCACCCAGTGGCTGCGCAGGCGCGGCGCCTGGCAGATCGTCGACCGGGTGGCCCAGATCGAGGGCGTCGGCGAGCTCGCCGACAACATCGGCTACGCGCCCTTCGCCACCGCCGAGCAGAAGCTCAAGGTGCTGCTGGAGGCCGACCAGGTCGCCCGCCTGGAGTACGCGCTGACCCTGCTGCGCGACCACCTCGCCGAGGAGGAGGTCAACGACACCATCCGCAAGGACGTCGAGGAGGGCGTGGCCAAGCAGCAGAAGGAGTTCCTGCTCCGCCGTCAGTTGGAGGCCGTCCGCAAGGAACTGGCCGAGCTCAACGGCGACCCGGCCGACGAGGAGGGCGACTACCGCGCCCGGGTCGAGGCCGCCGACCTGCCCGAGAAGGTCCGCGACGCGGCCCTCAAGGAGGTCGACAAGCTGGAGCGGGCCTCCGAGCAGTCCCCCGAGGGCCCGTGGATCCGCACCTGGCTGGACACCGTCCTGGAGCTGCCCTGGAGCGAGCGCACCGAGGACGCGTACGACATCGCCGGCGCCCGCGCGGTGCTGGACGCCGACCACGCCGGCCTGGCCGACGTGAAGGACCGCATCGTCGAGTACCTCGCGGTGCGCAAGCGCCGGGCCGACCAGGGGCTCGGGCTGGTCGGCGGCCGGCGCGGCGGCGCGGTGCTGGCGCTGGTCGGCCCGCCCGGCGTCGGCAAGACCTCGCTCGGCGAGTCGGTGGCCCGCGCCATGGGCCGCACCTTCGTGCGGGTCGCGCTCGGCGGCGTCCGGGACGAGGCCGAGATCCGCGGCCACCGGCGCACCTACGTCGGCGCGCAGCCCGGCCGGCTCGTGCGGGCGATCAAGGAGGCCGGCTCGATGAACCCGGTCGTCCTGCTCGACGAGATCGACAAGGTCGGCTCCGACTACCGGGGCGACCCGGCCGCCGCCCTGCTGGAGGTGCTGGACCCGGCGCAGAACCACACCTTCCGGGACCACTACCTGGAGGTCGAGCTCGACCTCTCGGACGTCGTCTTCCTCGCCACCGCCAACGTGCTGGAGGCCATCCCCGAGCCGCTGCTCGACCGGATGGAGCTCGTCCGCCTCGACGGCTACACCGAGGACGAGAAGGTCGTCATCGCCCGCGACCACCTGCTCCCGCGCCAGCGCGAGAAGGCCGGACTGGGCGGCGACCAGGTGAGCGTCGACGAGGCGGCGCTGCGCCGACTGGCCGGGGAGTACACCCGGGAGGCCGGCGTGCGGAACCTGGAGCGCTCGATCGCCCGGGTGCTGCGCAGGATCGCCGCCCAGGCCGAACTCGGCGAGCGCGAACTGCCCGCCGCGATCGGCCCGGACGACCTGCGCGCCCTGATCGGCCGGCCCCACCACGTGCCGGAGGCCGCCCAGGCGCCGGCCGAGCGGCGCACCGCCGTCCCCGGCGTGGCCACCGGCCTCGCCGTGACCGGCGCCGGCGGCGACGTCCTCTACATCGAGGCCTCGCTCGCCGACGCCGAGACCGGCGGCACCGGACTCACCCTCACCGGGCAACTGGGCGACGTGATGAAGGAGTCCGCGCACATCGCGCTCTCCTACCTGCGCTCGCGAGGCGCCGAACTGGAGCTGCCGGTCACCTCGCTGCGCGACCGCGGCGTGCACCTGCACGTCCCCGCCGGGGCCGTCCCCAAGGACGGGCCGAGCGCCGGCATCACCATGACCACGGCGCTCGCCTCGCTGCTGTCCGGCCGCAAGGTGCGCACCGACCTGGCGATGACCGGCGAGGTGTCGCTGACCGGGCGGGTGCTGCCGATCGGCGGGGTGAAGCAGAAGCTGCTCGCCGCCGACCGGGCCGGCGTCACCACGGTGATCATCCCCAAGCGCAACGAGGCCGACCTGGACGACGTCCCGGCCGAGGTGCTGGAGCGGCTCACCGTCCACCCGGTGGCGGACGTGCGGGAGGTGCTGGAGCTGGCCCTGGAGCCGGCCAAGGTCCTGGCCGCGGCGGCCTGACCGGGCCGCGCCGGGTCGACGGGAGGACCGGCGGGAGGATCGGTGGGAGGACGGCGTCTGCGCGTGCCACACTGCGGAGATGCCGTCCCCCACGCAGCGCGCCCTGGCCCGGGTGCCGGCCCGGCTGCGTCCGTTCCTGGTGCGGCACCGCAGGCTGGTGAAGTTCCTGCTGGTCGGCGGCGCCTGCTTCACCCTCACCCTGGTGATCGACTTCGAGCTGAAGTTCACCGTGCTGGAGCACAAGCCGGTGGTCGCGCTGACGGTCGCGACGGTGATCTCGACCGTCGTCTCCTACGTGCTCAACCGCCGCTGGGCCTTCCGGACGGCCGGGCACCCGCGCGAGGCACTGCTGTTCTTCCTGGTCAGCGCCATGGCGATCGCCGTCAACGACCTGCCGCTGGCACTCTCCCGCTACGCCCTGGACCTGCGCGAGCCGTACGTCGGCCCGTTCGTCCAGGAGACCGCGGACTTCCTCAGCGGGATGGTCGTCGGCACCTTCGCCGCGATGCTGTTCCGCTTCTGGGCGATGCAGCGGTGGGTCTTCACCCGGCCCGCCGAACGGGCGCACCCGAGGTACGAACCCGGTTACGCTGCACCCGAGATGCCACGGGATGCGCCATAAGGCCGTGAGGTGAGGGTTATGCGCGGGGAACCGGACGCGGTTCGGAGCGGGCCCGCCAGCCAGCAGGGGATGCGCCGGGCCAACCTGGCCCTGGTGCTCGGGGTGATCGCGCGCGCCCCGCGCTCCCGGGCCGAGGTGGCCGCCGAGACCGGGCTGACCAGGGCCGCCGTCTCCTCGCTCGCCGAGCAGCTGATCGCCGGCGGCCTGGTCGTCGAGGAGGGCCCGGCCACGCCCAGCGGCAAGGTCGGCCGCCCCGGCACCGCGCTCGGGCTCAACCCGCTCGGGCCCGGCGGCCTCGGCGCCGAGATCGGGGTGGAGCACCTCGGCGCCTGCGTGGTCGACCTGAGCGGCGAGGTCCGGACCTGGCGCCGCCGCGAGGTCCGCAACCGGGGCCGCCGGCCCGCCGCGGTCATGGCCGACCTCGCCGAACTGCTGCACGCGGCCGTCGCCGAGTCGGGCCTGCGCCCGGCCGGGCTGACCCTGGCCGTCCCCGGGCTGGTCGGCACCTCCGGCGGGGTGCTCCAGCGGGCCGCCAACCTGGGCTGGCGGGACGTCCCGCTGGCGGCCGAGCTGCGCCCGGCGCTGCGCGCGGCCGGCGCGGCCGAACTGGCCGAGCTGCCGGTCGAGGCGGACAACGAGGCCAACCTGGGCGGGCTGGCCGAACGGTGGCTGGGCGGCGGCCCGGAGGACTTCCTGTACGTCTCGGCCGAGGCCGGCGTCGGCGCGGCGATCGTGGTCGGCGGGCGGCTGCTGCGCGGGGCACGCGGCTACGCGGGCGAGTTCGGCCACGTACCGGTCCACCCGGACGGCCACCGCTGCGCCTGCGGCGCGCACGGCTGCCTGGAGCAGTACGCGGGGGAGGCGGCCGTGCTGCGGGCGGCCGGGCCGGCGGGCGCGCGGGGCGACTGGGTGACGCTGCTCGCCGGGCGGGCCGGGGCCGGGGACGGGCCGGCCCTCGCGGTGCTGGCCGGGGCCGGTTCGGCGCTGGGCATCGCGGCCGCCGGGGCGGTCAACCTGCTGGACCCGGCCGAGGTGGTGCTGGGCGGCGGCTACGCCCGGCTGGCGCCCTGGCTGCTGCCGGCGATGCGGGCCGAGCTGGCCGCCCGGGTGACGGTGCGGCCCTGGTCGGACGAGCGGCTGACGGTGTCCCGGCTGGGCCGGCGCGGGCCGCTGCTGGGCGCCGCGGTGGGCGTGGTGCGGGCGGTCGTCGCGGACCCGGGCCGGCTCGCCTGCGGCTGACCTCCCGGCCCCGGACGCACCCGAGCCCCCGGCCGGGCGGCCGGGGGCTCGGGGTGGGCAACGCGGGGGATCAGGCCTCGGAGGACGCCTCGGCGGCGACGATCTCGCGGCCGCCGGAGCGCGGGCCGCGCAGCACGGCCAGGTAGGCGACGCCGATGCCGACCAGCGCCCAGACCACCAGGACCACGATCGGCATGGCCAGGTTGGTGGAGCCGAAGTAGGCGATCGACTTGGTGGCACTGGTCCCGGCGCCGTTCGGGATCAGCGAGCCGATGGCCCGCCAGAACGGCGGCATCATCGGTGCCGGGTAGACGCCGCCGGCGCTCGGGTTGCCCAGCACCACGAAGATCAGCACCGCGACGCCGATGCCGATGACGTCGAACAGGCACTGCAGCGCCATGGTGAACGCGCCGACCGTGAACACCACCAGGGCGCCGATGCCGGTCAGGGCCAGGATCGAGCCGGGCAGCGCGTCCAGCACCGGTCCGGCGATGATCGTGCCGCCGAGGCCGGCGCCGACCGAGTACAGCGCCAGCACGCCGAGGCGGATCAGCAGACGGTGGACGTTGGCGGGCTTGGAGCCGGCGCTGATGCCGAGGATCGAGGCGACCAGGTAGCCGCCGACGCACCAGCCGATGACCAGGTAGAACGCGGAGAGGCCGTTGGTGTCGCCCTTGGCGAGCGGCACGACGTCCTCGACCTTGACGGTGCGGCCCTGGGACTTGTCCAGCGCGGTGGTGATGGACTCGGCGGCCTTGGCGGCGGAGGTGCCGCGGGCGCCGCCGACCAGCAGGGTGTCTTCGGTGCCGGTCGGGTTCACGACCAGCGCGGCGTAGATCTTCTGGTCCTTGATCTGCTGGGTGGCCGTCTCGGCGTCCGGGGCGGTGACGGCCTTGACGGCGTCGTCCGGCACGGATTCCAGCCCCTGGACCAGCTTGGGGGTGACCTGCGGCGGGGCGACCACCGCGATCGACAGCTCGTGCGGGGCCGGGTGGTGCAGCGCCCCGACGTACGAGGTGATGAAGCCGAGCTGCAGCAGCAGCACGCCGATCACGAGCAGTGCCGCACGCGGTGTGACCGCGCCCTTCAGTTCAGCGACGAAACCCTGCCCCGGGGCGGCCATCCACATCTCCTTGTGTATTGGGGGAAAACGGATACTTCATACCATGAACTAGTTGGCTTGTCGCACCCCGCGCGCCGCGTTCCGGCCAGTGCGGCTGCGGGATACTGGCGCGGTGAGTGACGAGGAATCCCTGCTGGCGGTGGAGCGCGAGGTCGCGTTGATGTTCCGGCGGGGCCGGGCCAGAGTGGCGGAGCTCTCACGCCGGGTGCACCCCGAGCTGGAGGGGATGGCCTACAGCATGCTCGGCTACATCGAGCAGGCCGGGCGGGTGCGGGTGACGGACGTCGGCGTGCACTTCGCGGTCGGCAAGGCCACGGTGAGCCGGCAGATCCGGGCGCTGGAGGAGCTGGGCCTGGTGGCCCGGGAGGCGGATCCGCTGGACCGTCGGGCCGCGCTGGTCTCGCTGACCGAGGACGGGCGGCGGCGCTACCTGGCGGCCCGGGACGTCCGGATGCGGCGGGTGCGGGAGCTGCTGGGCAGCTGGTCGCCGGAGGACGTGGACCGCTTCGCGGTGCTGCTGCACCGCTTCAACGACGTGATCGGGGAGCCTCCGGCGGAGTGACCGGGGGCCGGGCCCGCGGTGGCTGCGGCCGGGGGCGGGGCGGTGGCTCGGATGCGGACTTTACTTGGGCTTGAAGAAAGTTGCCTTAGTCAACCATCGGGCCTATGGTTGCGTAAGGCAACGATTTTTTCCTGCCCGCGCACCCCCCGCCCCCGCCCACTCCTCCCGCCGAAGGACCCAGATGACCGTCACAGCCGAGGCGACCGTCGGAGCCGCCGTCGACGATCAACCGATGACCCACCGGCAGGTGATGGAGGCGCTGTCCGGCCTGCTGCTCGGCCTCTTCGTGGCCGTGCTCTCCTCGACCGTCGTCTCCAACGCCCTGCCGCACATCCTCACCGACCTGCACGGCGGCCAGTCCGCCTACACCTGGGTGATCACCGCGGCCCTGCTGACCCTGACCGCCTCCACCCCGATCTGGGGCAAGCTCTCCGACCTCGTCAGCAAGAAGCTGCTGCTCCAGATAGCCCTGCTGATCTACATCGCCACCTCCGCCCTGGCCGGCCTCTCCCAGAACACCGCCGAGCTGATCGCCTGCCGCGCCCTCCAGGGCATCGGTGCCGGCGGTGTGGTCGCGCTGGGCCAGATCTGCCTGGCCGCGATGGTCCCGCCGCGCGAGCGCGGCCGTTACAGCGGCTACTTCGGCGCGGTCTTCGCGCTGGCCACCATCGGCGGACCGCTGATCGGCGGCGTCATCGTGGACACCTCGTGGCTGGGCTGGCGCTGGTGCTTCTACGTCGGCATCCCGTTCGCGCTGGCCGCGATCCTGGTGGTGCAGCGCACCCTCAAGCTGCCGGTGGTCAAGCGCAAGGCGAAGATCGACTACCTGGGCGCGCTGGTCATCACCGGCGCCGTCAGCCTGCTGATGATCTGGATCACGCTGGCCGGCACGAACTACGACTGGCTGTCCTGGCAGACCGCCGCGATGGTCGGCGGCGGCCTGCTGCTGGGCGCGCTGGCCGTGGTGATCGAGCGCCGCGCCGCCGAGCCGATCATCCCGCCGGACCTCTTCAAGTACCGCACCGTCACCCTGGCCGCGGTGGCCAGCGTGCTGGTCGGCGTCGGGATGTACGGCGCGACCACCTTCCTCAGCCAGTACTTCCAGCTGGCCCGCGCCAAGTCCCCGACCATGGCCGGCCTGATGACCCTGCCGATGATCCTCGGCCTGGCGCTCGCCTCCACCGTCGCCGGCCGGCTGATCACCAAGTACGGCAAGTGGAAGGCCTACCTGGTCGCCGGCACGGCGCTGCTCGCGATCGGCTTCGGCCTGCTCGCCACCGCCCGTGTCGACACCGACTACAAGCTGCTCTGCGTCTACATGGCGATCACCGGCATCGGCCTCGGCCTGACCAGCCAGAACCTGGTGCTCGCGGTGCAGAATACGGTGCCGCGCCACGAGCTCGGCGCGGCCAGCTCCGTGGTGACCTTCTTCCGCACCATGGGCGGCGCGATGGGCGTCTCCGCGCTCGGCGCGCTGATGAACAGCAAGGTGACCCACTACCTCGCGGAGAACCTGGCCGCCGCGCACATCCCGGCCGCGAGCGCGGCCGGCGGCGGGGGCATCCCGGACCTGCACAAGCTGCCCGCCCCGATCGTCCCGCTGGTGACGGACGCGTTCGGGCACGGCGTCGGCACCGTCTTCCTGTGGGCCGCGCCGTTCGCGGCGCTGGCCTTCGTCACGGTGCTGTTCATCCGGGAGACCGCGCTGAAGACCAGCCAGCAGGGCTGACTCCGGGCGGGGACGCGCGAACGGGCCGGGGAGTGTGGATCACACTCCCCGGCCCGTTCGGTTCGTCCCGCGCGCGGGACGGCGGGAACCGTCGGACCGCGCCCTACGGCGCGGCGATCAGGACCAGGCCGTAGACGACGGCCGCGGCGCAGAGGCCGAAGCAGGCGTAGGCGCCGGCCAGGGCCAGCCGGCCGCCCCCCGGTTCCTGGGCGGCGGCCTCGCCCTCGCGGGCGCTCAGCGCGGCCTCGCGGCGGGACAGGGCCAGGATGCCGAGTGCGAAGACGGAGACCACGGCGACGGTGATGCCGAAGCTGGCGCCGGCGGTCTGGGCCAGGGCGTTCCACTTGATGTGCATGGCGGGTGCTCCTCAGCCTGCGGCGCTCAGGCCGCGACCGTGGTCGAGGCGGGGGTGGGGGCGTTCGCGGGGGCGGCGGTGGCGGGGACCTCCACCGGGGTGACGTCGTTGACGTCGTTGACGTTGTCCGCGCCGACCGGCTGGCGGCGGGAGATCAGCCACATTGCGCCGGAGCCGGCCACCAGCACGGCGCCCACCAGGACGATGCCCCAGGTGCCCTGGCGGACCAGCAGCGCGGCACCGCCCGAGACCAGCGCGGCGGCCGGCAGGGTCAGCGCCCAGGTGTAGACCATGCGGCGCACCAGGCTCCAGCGCAGCTCGGCCTTCGGGCCGCCGAGGCCGGCGCCCATGATGCCGCCGGAGCAGACCTGGGTGGTGGAGAGGCCGAAGCCCATGTGCGAGGAGGTCAGGATGACGGTCGCGGCGGCCGACTCGGAGGCGAAGCCCTGCGGCGCCTTGATGTCGGCGAGGCCCTTGCCCATCGAGCGGATGATCCGCCAGCCGCCCATGTAGGTGCCGAGCGCGATCGCGGCGCCCGCGGAGATGATCACCCAGGTGGGCGGCAGCGCGCCGTGCGGCAGGGCGCCGACCGACACCAGGGTCAGCGTGATGATGCCCATCGTCTTCTGGGCGTCGTTGGTGCCGTGCGCGAGCGAGATCAGCGAGGACGAGAAGATCTGGCCGGTCTTGAAGCCCTTGGTGGCGGTGGCCTCGTTGCCCTTGCGGGTGATCGCGTAGGCCAGCTTGGTGGCGCCCCAGGAGGCCAGGCCGGCGACCAGCGGGGAGGCGATCGCCGGGATCAGGATCTTGGAGACGACGGTGTCGAAGTTGACGCCGTTCATGCCGACGCCGACCACGGTGGCGCCGATCAGGCCGCCGTACAGCGCGTGCGACGAGCTGGACGGGAGGCCGCGCAGCCAGGTCAGCAGGTTCCAGAGGATCGCGCCCGCCAGTGCGGCGAAGATGATCTCGGGGTGGATGCCGCTCTTCTCGTTGACGATGCCGCCGGAGATGGTGGTGGCGACCTTCACGGACAGGAACGCGCCCGCGAAGTTGAGGACGGCCGCGATGGTGACCGCGACCTTCGGCCTGAGGGCTCCCGTCGCGATGGAGGTGGCCATCGCATTGGCGGTGTCGTGGAACCCGTTGGTGAAGTCGAAGGCGAGCGCCGTGATGATCACAACGGCTACCAGGAACGAGATGTGTTCCATACCCAAACAATCGTCGTAGTTGTCGCACGGACGTTGGTGTCGTCGCGACCGTAGGTCTGTTTGGTAAACGGAAGGTGAACTGAGCCGGGAATCGTGGTTCCGCTGGTGTCCCGGTGGTGTCCGGAAGCTTTCGGAGGGGTGTCGGCGGTCGCGCTGAGCTGGACATTAGCGAAGTTCGCCCCGGTTCGCTCCGGTTTGCTGAGAGCTGTCTCACAGATCAACCGAGAATTAACCTCCCAGTCCGGATGCGCCCTGTTTCCGGTGAGTAACCCGTGGGAGGATCTGCGGGATCCGGGGACGCCGGTGACCGGCTGGGGCGGGGAGGACCAACCCATGGGTGGGGCTGCACAGCGCACTGAATCGGCGGTCGTACGGCCCTGGCTGCGGGCGGCACTGCGCTGCGGAGCCGCCCTCGCGGCCGCCGCGCTCGCCCTCCCGCTCGCCGCCCAGGCCGCGTACGCCGCCCCCGATCCGGGCGCCTCGATCACCGCGGCCAGCCCGGGCGACGACCCGCTCGCCGCCGCCAAGGCCACCCTCGGCCCCCTGCTCGACCAGCTGCACACGCTCTACCAGAGCGCCGAGACCGCCACCGAGCAGTACAACGGCGCCGTCGCCAAGGTCGCCGAGCAGCAGGCCGCGCTCACCGACCTCCAGGGCCGGCTGGACCGCCAGCAGAAGCAGGTCGACGCCGGCACCGACATCGCCTCCCAGCTCGCCGCCGCCCAGTACCGCAACGGCGCCGCCTCCGCCTACGCCGAACTGCTGCTCTCCAAGGACCCGTACGAGGCCGTCACCATCGCGGAACTGCTCACCGCCGCCAGTCGCTCGCAGTCCGAGTTCCTGGACCGGCTGAAGACCGACCGCGAGGCCCTCGCCGGCCTGACGAAGCAGACCGAGGACGCGCTCAAGACCTCCCAGACGCTGGTCACCCAGCAGGACGCCGCCAAGGCCAAGGTCGCCACCGACCTCGCCTCCGTCGAGCAGCTGGTCTCCTCGCTCACCGGCGCCCAGCGCACCGAGCTGGAGAAGCTGGAGAAGGCCAAGGCCGACGAGGCCCAGCTCCTCTTCCTCGCCTCCGGCGTCCTCGGCAAGGGCGAGCGCACCCCGTCGGCGGCCGGCCGCACCGCCGTCGCCTTCGCGCTCGCCCAGCTCAACAAGCCGTACCTGTGGGGCGGCACGGGGCCGGACTCCTACGACTGCTCGGGCCTCACCTCGCAGGCCTGGCTGCACGCCGGGCTGCCGATCCCGCGCACCAGCCAGGAGCAGTGGGCCCAGCTCCCGCACATCGCGCTGAACCAGCTGCGCCCCGGCGACCTGGTCATCTACTTCGAGGGCGCCACGCACGTCGCGATGTACATCGGCGGCGGGCTGGTCGTCCAGGCCCCCAGGCCGGGCGCCGTCATCAAGGTGTCGCCGATCGGCTCGATGCCGATCCTCGGTGCGGTGCGGCCCGACCCGTCCGGCGCGGCGGACGAGGCCGGCGGCAGCTGGAAGGTGCCCGACCTGCCCGCCGGCTGGGACGCCGTCACCCCGATCGCGCCCAGCCCGGCCAACCAGGTCCCGACCGCCCCGGCCCCCGGCACGCCCGCCAACCCGCCGGCCACCACCCCGGGCACGCCGGCCACCACCCCGGGCACGCCCGCGGACACCGGCACCGGCACGCCGTCCGGCACCGGAACGCCCGCCGACCCGGGCACGCCGTCCGGCACCGGCACCACCGCTCCCGGCACGCCCACGCCGACCCCGACCCCGACGCCGACCCCGACCGGGACGGGCACCCCGGCGACGCCCACCCCGACCGGCACGGGCCCGGCGACGCCCGCCCCGACCGGCACCGGGACCCCGGGTTCCACCAGCACCAGCACCAGCACCGGCACCGCCGCCGCCAGCGGCTCGGCGAGCGCCGGGGCCCCGGGCAGCGCCACCGCGACACTGCCGCTCGGCAGCAACTGAGCCATGGCGAAGGCCGCCCGGCGTCCACGGACACCGGGCGGCCTTCGCGTGCGTCACGCCGGGGCGCCGGTGTCCGGCTCGAAGCGGACGACCACGGCCTTGGAGGTCGGCGTGTTGCTGATGTCGGCGGTGGAGTCCAGCGGGACGAGCACGTTGGTCTCCGGGTAGTAGGCCGCCGCGCCGCCGCGGGCCGCCGGGTAGTGGACCACCCGGAAGTGCGGGGCGCGCCGCTCGACGCCGTCCCGCCACTCGCTCACCAGGTCGACGAAGTCGCCCTCGGCCAGGCCGAGTTCGGCGGCGTCGGCCGGGTTGACCAGGACCACCCGGCGGCCGCCCTTGATGCCCCGGTAGCGGTCGTCCAGGCCGTAGACGGTGGTGTTGTACTGGTCGTGCGAGCGCAGCGTCTGCAACAGCAGGCGGCCCGGCGGGACCTCGGGGGCGGTGAGCGGGTTGACGGTGAAGTTGGCCTTCCCGGTCGCGGTGGGGAAGGTCCGGGAGTCGCGCGGGCCGTGCGGCAGGGTGAAGCCGCCGGGGCGGCGGACCTTCTCGTTGTAGTCCTCGAAGCCGGGGACGACCCGGGCGATCCGGTCCCGCAGGGTGTCGTAGTCGGTGGCGAAGTCCTCCCACGGCACGGTGTCCCCGAGGCCGAGGACGGCGCGGGCCAGCCGGCAGACGATCGCGGTCTCGGAGAGCAGGCCGGGGGCGGGCGGGCGCAGGCCGCCGCGCGAGGAGTGCACCTGGCCCATCGAGTCCTCGACGCTGACGAACTGGGCGCCGGCGCCGGTGACGTCCCGGTCGGTGCGGCCCAGGGTGGGCAGGATCAGCGCGCGGGCGCCGGTGACCACGTGCGAGCGGTTGAGCTTGGTGGAGACGTGCACGGTCAGCCGGCAGCGGCGCATCGCCGCCTCGGTGACGTCGGTGTCCGGGGTGGCCGCGACGAAGTTGCCGCCCATCGCGAAGAACACCCCGACCCGGCCGTCGCGCATCGCCCGGATGGTGTCCACCGAGTCGAGGCCGTGCGCGCGCGGCGGCTCGAAGCCGAACTCCTGGCCGAGCGCGTCCAGGAAGGCCGTCGAGGGCCGCTCGAAGATGCCCATCGTCCGGTCGCCCTGGACGTTGCTGTGCCCGCGCACCGGGCAGACCCCGGCGCCCGGGCGGCCGACGTTGCCGCGCAGCAGCAGGAAGTTGACCACCTCGCGGATGGTCGGGACGGCGTGCTTGTGCTGGGTGAGGCCCATCGCCCAGCAGACGATGATCTTCCGGGAGCCCAGCACCAGTCGGCCGAGCTCCTCGATCTGCTCCCACGGCAGGCCGGTCGCGGCGAGCACCTCGGCGCGGTCGGTCGCGCCCGCCTGGGCCTCGAACTCCTCGAAGCCGTGGCAGTGTTCGGCGACGAAGGCGCGGTCGACGCCGTCCTGCTCCAGGATCATCCGGTTGAGCGCGCGGAACAGCGCCAGGTCCCCGCCGAGGCGGATCTGCAGGAACAGGTCGGTCAGCTTGGTGCCGTGGCCGACCAGGCCGCGCGCGTGCTGCGGGTTCTTGAAGCGCTCCAGGCCGGCCTCCGGCAGCGGGTTCACGCTGACGATGGTGGCGCCGGCCCGCTTGGCGCGCTCCAGCGCGGAGAGCATCCGGGGGTGGTTGGTGCCCGGGTTCTGGCCGGCCACGATGATCAGGTCGGCCTGGTAGAGGTCCTTGAGGCTGACGCTGCCCTTGCCGACGCCGAGCGTCTCGGTGAGCGCCGAACCGGACGACTCGTGGCACATGTTGGAGCAGTCCGGCAGGTTGTTGGTGCCCAGCCGGCGGGCGAACAGCTGGTACGCGAAGGCGGCCTCGTTGCTGGTCCGCCCGGAGGTGTAGAAGGCGGCGCCGTCCGGGGTGTCCAGGGCGCGCAGTTCCTCGGCGATCAGCGCGAAGGCGTCGTCCCAGGAGACCGGCGTGTAGTGGGTGGCGCCCTCGTCGAGCAGCATCGGCTGGGTGAGGCGGCCCTGCTGGCCCAGCCAGTAGCCGGAGCGCCCGGCCAGCTCGGCGACCGGGTGGGCGGCGAAGAACTCGGCGCGGATCCGGCGCTCGGTGGCCTCCTCGGCGACGGCCTTGGCGCCGTTCTCGCAGAACTCCGCGGTGTGCGTCCTGCCCGGCTCCGGCCAGGCGCAGCCGGGGCAGTCGAAGCCGTCCGGCTGGTTGACCTTGCGCAGCGTGGCGAGGGTGCGGAGGGTGCCCATCTGCTCGGCGGCCATCCGCAGGCTGTGGCCGACCGCGGGCAGCCCGGCCGCCGCGTGCTGGGGCGCGGACACCTCGGGGGCGTCCTGCGCCGGGTCGCTCTGCGGGGCCTGCTTGGCCATGACCGCTTCTCCTCGGCTCTGCTCGTCCGGCGGCCGCGACACCGGGGCCGCCGGGCCCGCCGCTTCGGCACGGGGGCTCGGGGCCCCATCCTTCCACCCGGGTGCGGACGGGGGGAGGGGGGTCGAACGGATCTTCGGGCCCCGAACCCGCTGCCGGGCCACCCCGGGGCCCGCCTTCAGGCCCCCCTCGTCCGGCCGGAGGGCGGGCGCGGCGGTGGCGGGGTGCGCTGCCCGCACGGCGGAGCAGGGGCGGCGACCGCCGACAGCGCGGCGAGACGGGTGCCCTGGCGGCGGCGGGCGGGCGGGGGATCGTCGACGGGCCCCGGGGCGGCGGCCGGGAGCGCGGCCAGCGCCCGCAGCAGCGCGCGGGCGGCGGCGTCGTTCTGCCGGAATCCCGGGGAGTCGGTGCGGGGCCGGGCGAAGGCGGCGGCGGCGCGCAGGCTGGTGTGCGGGCCGAGTGCGGTGCGCCGGGGGTGCGGGGCGCCGCCCAGGGCCGGGTCGAGCAGCCGGCTGTCGCCGGGGGCGATGGTGACCAGGCCGGAGCGGTGGGTGTACTCCTCGTCGGTGACCACCTCCTCCACCAGCCGCCCGGCGCGGTGCAGTTCGCGCAGCACCGGGTCGAGGGTGCGGGTCAGCTGGTGCTTGGGCAGGTACGCCTCGACCAGGGCGGTGGCGGTGACGGTGTGGCCCGGCACGGTGTCGCCGCCGGCCCGCCAGGTGCCGGTGGCCTCGTCCCGTTCGACCCGGACGCCCGCGCCCAGGAAGTGCACGATCCCGGCCTCGGAGAGGGCGAGCAGTTGGCGCAGCCGGAAGCCGGGCGGGCCGGAGGCGAGGTAGCTGAAGTAGCCGAAGAACCACCCGTCCACCTCCTCGGCGACCGAGCGGGCGGTGAGCCGGCCGGTCGCGAGGATGCGCGGGAGCTGGCCGAACAGCGAGAGCAGGGCGAGGAAGGCGCCGAGGTCGGCGCTGTGCGCGGGGTCGGCGCGGCGGTCGGCGTCGGCGGTGACGTAGGCGCGCAGGTACTGCTGGAGCTCCTCGGCGGAGCCGAGTTCGAGGCCGGCCAGCGGGTGGTCGAGCCGTTCGAAGTCGATCCGGTCGGCCGGGTCGGGTACGGCCTCGGCGACCAGGGCGGCCAGGTCGGGGGAGTGCCAGTCGTGCCGGTCGAACCGGGCCAGGAACTCCGGCCAGGGCAGCGCGGTGCGTCCGGGGTGGGCGTGGAACAGCTCGTGGTAGTGCCCGAAGGCGGTCTCCTTGGCCATCAACGGCCAGAAGTCGCGCCGGAGTTCGAGCGGACCGCCGGTGGCGAGGACGGCGTCCACGGCGGCCGCGTCGAAGTACCGGGGGAGCGGGGCGGGCGGCCCCTGGAGGCGGTAGCCGGTCTTGGAGTGGTACGGGACGCCGCGCCGGGAGCCGAGGTACAGCACCGGTTCGCGGCCGGACGGGCGGTAGCGCAGCCCGCCCCCGGTGGGCTCGAAGCGGCCGCCGCGCCCTTCGGTGAGCAGGGCGACCAGGTCGACGGAGGCCAGGCCGAGGCCGCGCAGCACGACGTGCTCGCCGGGGGCGATGCCGTCCAGGTCGGCGTCGGCGGAGTAGGCGGGCGGGAGGTGGAAGCGGCCGTGCCGGGCGGCGAAGTCGGCGTCGGCGGAGTACCGGGGGTGCGGGGCGGAGTCGAGGTGGCCGAGGGTGAGGGCGACGTGGTCGGCGGTGAGCGTCCGGCCGGTGAGGTGGACGGTCTGCGGGCCGTCGGGCGGGCCGTCGATCCGCCGGACGGTGTCCCGGTGCACGGTGACCGTGACGTGCGGGGGCAGGTCGGCGACGGCGCGGCGGAACGCCCAGTCCAGGTAGGCGCTCTGGGCCCGGCGGGTGGGGAAGTCGGTGGGCGCGAGGGTGTCCAGTTCGGCCCGGACGGCCGGGTCGGCGACCTCCCGGTAGGGCGCGAACTCCCGCCGCCGGAGCGCCCATTCGGCCAGCGAGGGGCCCGGGCGGACCGGCCCGTCGATGGTCGAGCGCTCGTCGGTGAACATGGTGACGTCCTCGGCCATCGAGTTCATCCGCAGCAGCGGGGACTGTTCGTGGCGCCAGATCCGGCCCGCGCCGGGCGGGTGCGGGTCGACCAGGTGGACGTGCAACGGCCTTTCGGCGGGAAGGAGTTCGGCCGCGTTGGCGGCGATCCGCTCCAGCAGCCCGGTGCCCCGCGGGCCCGCGCCGACGATCACGAGGGTGTTCATGCCGCCACCTCGCGCAGCCGCCGCAGGGCGGCCCGGGCCCGCTGGAGCGGGGTGGGCGGCAGGCCGTCCCGGGTGGCGCCCTTGGCGTAGTGGCGCTCGACGTAGTACTGGCCGACGGACAGCAGGGTGGTGACCACCAGGTACCAGATGGTGGCGACCACCAGCATCGGGATGACCCGGTACGACTGCAGGTAGACCAGCTGCACCGAGTAGAGCAGGTCGGAGACGGCCAGCACGCTGACGATGCTGGTGCCCTTGAGCGCGCTGATCAGCATGTTCCCGGCGGTCGGCACGATCGAGCGCATCGCCTGCGGGACGACGATCCGGCGCAGCACCCGCCACCGGCCGAGGCCGAGCGCCGAGGCGGCCTCCAGCTGGCCGCGGTCGACGGACAGGATGCCGCCGCGGATCACCTCGGCGGCGTACGCGGTCTCCAGCAGGGTGAGGCCGATCACGGCGGTCAGGGTGGGGCCGATCAGGTTGACGGTCTTGACGGTGACGAACTCGGGGCCGAACGGGATGCCCAGGCCGAGGGTCGGGTAGAGCGCGCCGATGTTGAAGAAGAACAGCAGCTGCACCAGCGGCGGGGTGGAGCGGAAGATCCAGATGTAGCCCCAACCCAGCGTGCGCAGCACCGGGTTGCCGGACATCCGCATGACGGCGAGGCCGGTGCCGAGGACGAAGCCGAGGGCGAGGGTGACGGCGGTGAGCCAGAGGGTCAGGGTGAGGCCGTTGAGCACCGACCCGGCGGTGAACCAGTCGGCGACCACGTCCCACTGGAAGGCCTTGTTGCGCACCACGGAGTTGACGGCCATCGCGGCCAGCAGCAGCGCGATCCCGGCGCAGACCCACTGCCCGGGCCGGCGGCGGGCGACGATCCGGGCGCCGGGGTCGGGCGGCGGGCCGGGGCGGTCGGTGGCGCCGGCGCCCGTGGGGGCGCCGGCGGGGGCTGCTGTGGAGCGGGCGGGGAGGAGGTCCTGCGGGCTGGCCATGGCGGCGGCTCCTGGCGGAGGTGCGGGCGGGCGGGAGGTACGGGTGTGGTCACGTACGGCCGTCGCACCGGCCCGTGTCCCTCAACACGGCCGGCGCTGTGCACTGCACTCCGCCGTGATCGTACGCATGCGCGATCGACGGCTGTCAAGGGTGGTCCGGGCCCCGACCGGGGCCCGGCGCGGACCGGTCGCAGGGCGACAGGAGATCGCAACAGAGCGGCAATGATGGGTGGTTGACGGACCACTTGGCAGGCTGTTCAACTTGAGGCCATGTACGCCGAGCAGCCCCTGGTCACCCGCGACCACATCGACTTCGGTCGGGTGTGGTCCGCGGCGTGTCGCGGCTGACCCGGCAGCGGGCCGCCCGTCCGGCCCTGATCTCCCGCGGGGAGCCCTCCCTCGGTCTGCCCCGCCGCGGGCCGGGACCAGCCGTCCGTAGCTGACGGCGTCCCAGGCGCACGCTGCCGTCCGACGACCGCGCACTGAACTCCGGCAGTACTCCCTCGTCCACGCCTGCCTCCCACCTCCTCCCGCCGTGCGCGCGCCGACCCCACCGTCGGCGCCCGCCGCGCACCCGTGTCCACGGCCGCCCCGCCCCGGCCGGCTCCGGCCTGCCCACCCGCAGTCCACCGGACTCCGCTCACCCCGAAAGGTTCCGCCATGCCCGTCGAATTCCTCGGTATCGCCGCCACCGGCGACGGCTCGGAGACCACCCCCCGCTCCACCGCAGCCTTCGACCGCGACTACACCCTGCGGCTGGCCCGGGCCCACGAGGACCACGGCTGGGACCGGGTGCTCTTCGCGTACGGCGCCGGCTCCCCGGAACCCGCGGCCGCGGCGGCCTTCCTCGCCTCGCACCTGGACCGGCTGCAGATCCTGCTGGCGCACCGGCCGAACGTCTCCTACCCGACCTTCGCCGCCAAGACCTTCGCGACCCTGGACCAGATCAGCGACGGGCGGCTGACCGTCCACTTCATCACCGGCGGCAGCGACCACGAGCAGCAGCGCGAGGGCGACTTCCTGTCCAAGGACGAGCGCTACGAGCGCACCCGCGAGTACATCGGCATCGTCAAGAAGGCGTGGACCAGCCGGGAGCCCTTCGACCACGAGGGCGCCCACTACCGCTTCAACGACTTCGTCTCCGACGTCTTCCCCGTCCAGCAGCCGCGCCCCGGGGTCTCCTTCGGCGGCTCCTCGGACGCCGCCTACGCGGCCGGCGGCGCCGAGGCGGACGTCTACTGCCTGTGGGGCGAGCCGCTGGCCCGCACCGCCGAGCAGATCGAGCGGGTGAAGGAGGCGGCCCGGGCCGCCGGGCGCACCGACGTGCCGCGGATCCAGGTGGCGTTCCGGCCGATCATCGCGCCGACCGAGGAGCTGGCGTGGGAAAAGGCGCACCGGACGGTGGCCGCGATCAGGGCCCGCCGGGAGTCCGGGGAGCTCGTCCGCCGGGGCCGCCCGCTCGGGGCGGTGACACCCGAGAACACCGGCTCCCAGCGGCTGATCGAGATCGCCGAGGCCGGCGAGCGCTACGACCGCGCGCTGTGGACCCCGACCGCCGCGGCCACCGGCGGGGCCGGCAACTCCAACGCCCTGGTCGGCACCCCGGAGACGGTCGCCGAGGCGCTGCTCGACTACTACGACCTCGGCGTGGACATCCTCTCCGCCCGCGGCTACCACCTGCTCGACGACGCGATCGACTTCGGCCGCCACGTCATCCCGATCGTCCGCGAGGAGGTCGCCAAGCGGGACGCCGCCAAGGCCGCGGCGGCGGCCGAGCACGCCGAGCGGACCGAGCGGGACCGGCACCAGCTGATCGCGGTGCAGGCGTGAGCGCTCCGGACCGGTGGGCCGGCCCGGCGGCCGGGTTCCGCCGGGTCACCATCGACGACCCGCTGGTCGAGCCGCTGCTGCGCGAGCTCACCCACGAGTACGTCAGCCGCTACGGCCCCGAGGCGCACCAGGAGATGACCCGCTACCCCCGGGACGCCTTCGCCGAGCCGCACGGCGTCCTGCTGCTCCTGCTGGAGGACGGCGAGCCGGTCGCCGGCGGCGCGTACAAGCGGTACGACGAGCGCACCGCCGAGCTGAAGCGGATGTGGACGCACTCCGCGCACCGCCGCCGCGGCCTGGCCCGCCGGGTGCTGGCCGAACTGGAGCGGACGGCGGCCGCCGCCGGTTACACCCGGGTCTACCTCACCACCGGCCCGCGCCAGCCCGAGGCCAGGGGCCTCTACCTGGCGTCCGGCTACACCCCGTTGTTCGACGTCGCCGCCGATCCCCTGACGATCGGCCCGCTCCCCTTCGAGAAGCACCTGCCGGTGCTGGCTCCGACCCCCTGAAAGGCCCCCCGTGAGAAGCACCACCGTCCGCCGCCGCCTGCTCGCGGCCACCGCCCTGCTGCCGGTGCTGGCGCTGGCCGCGTGCGGCTCGGACCCGAAGATCGCGGGCCCGGCGGGGGCGAGCGGGCCCGCCGCCACCGCCGTCTCCCAGGACGTCGTCTCCGGCCTCGTGAAGTCGGACGCCGCCGCCGCGCTGCTGCCCGAGGAGGTCCGCAAGGCCGGCACGCTGACCTTCGGCGCGTCCTTCGGCTCGCCGCCCACCGCCTTCTACGCCGACCAGGCCACCAAGAAGCCGGCCGGGATCGACGTGGACTTCACCGACGCGGTGGCCAGGCTGCTCGGGCTGACCGTGCAGCGCCAGGAGGCCGCCTTCGAGACCATCCTGCCCGCCCTGGACAGCGGCAAGTTCGACGTCGGCACCGGCAACTTCGGGGTCACCACGGCCCGGTTGAAGACCATCGACTTCGTCACCTACATCGACGACGGCCAGGGCTTCGCCGTCCGCAAGGACAACCAGGCCGTCCAGCCGGTCACCGACCTGCTCCAGCTCTGCGGGCTGACCATCGGCACCGGCGCCGGCACCACCTTCGAGACCACGCTGAACGCGAAGCGCACCGCCTGCACCGACGCCGGGAAGAAGCCGTACGAGGTCAGGGCGTTCAGCGACCCCGGGGCCGTGCTCACCGGCCTCCAGCAGGGCCGGGTCGACGTCCTGATGTCCACCATCAACGGCCTGCGCTACCAGGCCGCGCAGGAGGCCTCCGGGACGCGCTTCCTCGGCGAGTTCCACCGGCTGGACGTCGGCTTCGCGTTCAAGAAGGGCTCGAAGCTCACCCCGGCGTTCCAGGCGGCGGTCAACCAGCTGATCAAGGACGGGACGTACGAGCGGATCCTCAGGAAGTGGGGGGTCGCCGAATCGGCGATCAAGGAGTCCCTGATCAGCCCGCCCGAACACCAGTGATCCCCGGGTCTGCCGAAGGAGCCCCCCGATGACCGCCAGCACCACCGCGACCTCCCAGGCCCAGGCCCAGGCCCAGGCCCAAGCCCAGGCCTCGGCCAAGGCCCGGGCCGAGCGGGCACCGGCGTCCGGACCCGATCCCGGTCCGGGCACCGGCCCCGGCCCCGGCCCCGGCTTGGACCTCGACGAACTGGCCGGCCTGCGGGCCGTCCCCGCCCGGCACCCCTGGCGCTGGGGGATCGGGGTCGCCGCCCTCGTCGTGCTCGCCCAGTTCGCCCACGGCCTGGCCACCAACCCCGGCTGGGACTGGGCCACCTTCCGGCTCTACTTCACCGCCGACACGATCGTCCAGGCGGTCGGCCGCACCCTCGAACTCACCGTCTACGGCACCGGGCTGGGCTTCCTGCTGGGCGCCGTGGTGGCCGCGATGCGGCTGTCCCGCAGCGCGATCCTCCAGTCCGTCGCCTGGGCGTACGTGTGGGTGTTCCGCTCGATCCCGCTGATCGTCCAGCTGGTGTTCTGGTTCAACCTGTCGTACCTCTACAAGCGGTTCGGGATCGGCATCCCGTTCGGCCCGACCTTCGGGGACTTCGAGACGGTCGGCGTGCTGAGCGCGCTCGGTGCCGCCGTGCTCGGCCTCGGGCTGCACCAGGCCGCGTTCGCCGCCGAGATCATCCGCGGCGGCGTCATCGCGGTGGACGCCGGCCAGCGGGAGGCCGCCACCGCGCTCGGCATCCCGCGCTGGCGCCAGAGCTGGCGGATCGTGCTGCCGCAGGCGATGCGCGGCATCCTGCCGTCCGCCGCCAACGAGGTGATCTCGCTGCTCAAGGGCACCTCGGTGGTCTACGTGATGGCCATCGGCGAGCTCTTCTACCAGGCCCAGGTGGTCTACGGCCGGACCGGCCGGGTGGTGCCGCTGCTGATGGTCGCCACCGTCTGGTACGTGCTGCTGACCACGGTGCTGTCCATCGGCCAGTACTACGTCGAGCGCTACTTCGCCCGCGGCGCGCAGCGCACCCCGCCGCCCACCCCGCTCCAGCGCGCCCGGGCCTTCGTCCGGAGCCTGCCCGCCCGCACGCCGACCACCCGCACGCCGACCACCCGCGCAGCGACCGCGGGCACCACCGGAGGACGTCGATGACCACGCTCACCAGGACCGGACCGGCGGCCGCACCGATGGTGCAGGTCCGCGGGCTGCACAAGAGCTTCGGGCCGCTGGAGGTGCTGCGCGGCGTCGACCTGGACGTCCCGGCCGGCTCGGTCACCGTGGTGCTCGGCCCGTCCGGCTCCGGCAAGTCCACGCTGCTGCGCGCGATCAACCACCTGGAGAAGCTCGACGGCGGCTACGTCGCCATCGACGGCGAGCTGATCGGCTACCGGCGCTCCGGCGACCGGCTGTACGAGCTCAAGGAGCGCGAGGTGCTGCGCCAACGCACCCACATCGGCTTCGTGTTCCAGAACTTCAACCTGTTCCCGCACCTCACCGTGCTGGAGAACCTGGTCGAGGCGCCGATCGCCGCGCTGCGCCGCCCCCGGGCCGAGGCCAGGGCGACGGCGCTGGCGCTGCTGGAGCGGGTCGGGCTGGCCGACAAGGCCGCCGCGTACCCCCGGCAGCTCTCCGGCGGCCAGCAGCAGCGGGTGGCGATCGCCCGGGCGCTGGCCCTGGAGCCGAAGGTGCTGCTGTTCGACGAGCCCACCTCGGCGCTCGACCCGGAGCTGGTCGGCGAGGTGCTGGACGTCATCAAGGACCTCGCCCGGACCGGCACCACCATGATCGTGGTCACCCACGAGATCGGCTTCGCCCGCGAGGTCGCCGACACCGTCGTCTTCATGGACGGCGGCGTGGTGGTCGAGCAGGGCCCGCCGGCCGAAGTCCTGGACCGCCCCCGGCACGAACGCACCCGGGCCTTCCTCGCCAAGGTGCTCTGAGCCGAGGCGTCCTGAGTCGAGGCGTCCCGAGCCGAGGGCCTCCGGTCCTTCCCACCGCACCGAAACCCCCTTCACCGAGCAGGAGTTCCGCCATGCCCCTACCCCGTCGCGCCCTGGTGGCCGCCGCCGGCGCCCTCGCCGCCGCCGGCGCCCTCGCCGCCGCCCTCGCCCTGACCGCCTGCGGCGGCGCGTCCTCGGGAGCCACGGCGGAACTCGCCCCGGCCAAGGGCAGCATCGCGCCGAACGGCGCCGTGGTGAACCTGACGGCCGACCAGAACCGGGTGACCACGGCCAAGGTCGACGCCATCGCGGCGCTCGTCCCCGAGGAGATCAGGAGGAAGGGGACGCTGGCCGTCGTCGACTCCCTCGGCACCACCCCGCCGCTGGACTTCTACGCCAACGACGACAGGACCATCATCGGCGTCGAGCCGGACATCGCCACCCTGGTCGGCAACGTGCTCGGCCTCAAGGTCGAGTTCAACCCGGTCTCCTGGGAGAACATCTTCGTCGGCCTGGACAGCGGCAAGTACGACGTCGGCCTCTCCAACATCACCGTCACCGAGGCGCGCAAGGAGAAGTACGACTTCGCCACCTACCGGCTGGACGTCCTCGGCTTCGAGGCCAGGAAGGGCAGCGGCCTCAAGGTCGCCGGCGCCAAGGACCTGGCGGGCCGGTCGGTCGGCGTCTCCTCCGGCACCAACCAGGAGAAGCTGCTGATCTCCTGGAGCGAGGAGAACACCAGGAACGGCCTCAAGCCGATCGACATCAAGTACTTCCAGGGCACCGAGTTCTACCTGGCGCTCTCCTCCGGCCGGATCGACGCCTACGTCGGCCCCAATCCCAGCCTGGCCTTCCACGTCGCGCAGACCGGCGAGACCGAGATCGTCGGCACCTACTCGGGCGGCGGCGCGGACGTCCTCGGCAAGATCGCCGCGACCACCCGCAAGGGCAACGGGCTGGTCCAGGCGCTCAACGGGGCGCTGAACGAGGTGATCAGGAACGGCAGCTACGGCCAGGTGCTCAAGCGCTGGGGCCTGGACAACGAGGCGGTGCCGGCCTCCGAGGTCAACCCGCCCGGGCTGCCCAAGCCGTAGGGCCCGTCCGTTCACCCGTTCGCCGCCCCCCGCCGCTATGGTGACCCCTCCGGCGGCGAACACCGCCCGGACACGGCGGACTTGGGGGAGGACATGCAGCAGGGGGAGGTGCTCGACGGCCGGTACCGGCTGGACGAGTGGCTGGGCAGGGGCGGCTTCGGCGTGGTCTGGAAGGCGACCGACCAGCGGCTCGACCGCGAGGTCGCGGTCAAGCTGCTGCTGGCGGAGCACGCCGCCGACCGGGAGGCCGTCGGGCGGTTCGTCCGCGAGGCCCGCACGGCCGGCGGCCTCTCCAACCCGCACATCGTGACCGTGTACGACTACGGCCTGGTCACGACCGCCGCCGGGGGGACCCACTACCTGGTGCTGGAACTCGTCCGCGGCCGGGCCCTGTCCGACATCCTCAAGGACGGCGTCCCGGACCAGGAGGCCGCGCTGAAGTGGATGCGCCAGGTCTGCAAGGCACTGGACGCCGCGCACCGCTCGGGCGTCGTCCACCGCGACATCAAGCCCGAGAACGTGATGGTCGACGCGGGCGGCAAGGCCAAGGTGCTGGACTTCGGCATCGCCCGGCTGCTCACCCAGTCCGCGGTGCTCACCTCCACCGGCAGCGTGGTCGGCACCGTCCCGTACCTGGCGCCCGAGTGCTGGTCCGGCGCCGCCGTGGACGGCCGGGCCGACCTCTACGCGCTCGGCGTCATGCTGTACGAACTCTGCGCCGGGCGGCGCCCGTTCCGCGCCTCCTCGGCCGCCGAGTACATGTACAAGCACCTGGAGGAGACCCCGCCCCGGGTGCGCAGCACCGATCCGGCGCTGGCCGACCTGGTCGCCGGGCTGCTCGCCAAGCGGCCCGCGGACCGGCCGGCCACCGCCGCCGAGGTGCTGGAACGGCTGCGCCGGATCCGGCCGGGGGTGCTCCGCCCGGACGACCCCAGCCCGGAGCAGCTGCGCCGCCGGGCCGACCAGGCCTGGCGGCGCGGCGCGCAGGGCGCCCCCGGGGAGGCCGTCGAGATGCTCACCGCCCTCATCCCCGACCTCGCCCGGATCTGCGGCCCGGCCGACCCGCGCACCCTGCGCACCTGCCACGACCTGGCCATCTGGCTGGCCCAGGACGGCAGCCCGGGCACCGCCGTCGCGCTGCTGCGCGAGCTGGCCGCGGAGCCGGCCGCCGAACCGGACGTCCGGGCCGACGCGCTGCGCGACCTGGACCGCTGGCTCCGGGAGGCCGCCCGGAGCGGGCCGGGCCGGCCGCGGGCGCTGAGCCTGGCCGGCCTGCTCGGCGGCGGCCCGCAGGGCGGCTGAGGGCCCTCGGCGCCGTACGGGCGGGAGGCTGTCAACCGTGCGGGCCGCTGATTCGGCGTCTGCGGCGACTGTGGGAATTGATAGGAATCCGCCCACCGGGACTGTCTGGTTCACGGCCGGTGGCGTTGATATACCTCGTTGCCGGAGTCGGGTGCGGTGTCTTCGGCCGCCCCGGCGAGCTGCGACGAAAAGGCTGGTGACGGATCGATGAAGCTCCTCCGCGTCGGACCCCCGGGCGCCGAGCGCCCGGTCGTGCTGGGCCAGGACGGCATCGGGTACGACCTCTCCGGGCGTGCCCGGGACATTGACGGGGCCTTCCTGGCCGGGCTGGACACCGCCGCCCTGGCGCGGGACGTGGCCGCCGGGGCGCTGCCCCGGGTGGACCTCGCCGGGCAGCGGGTGGGCGCGCCGGTCGCCCGCCCGGGAAAGGTGGTCGGCATCGGGCTCAACTACCGCGACCACGCCGCCGAGGCCGGGGTCGCGGCCCCGGACGAGCCGGTGATCTTCCTCAAGCCGAGCTGCACCGTGGTCGGCCCGTACGACGAGGTGCTGGTGCCGCGCGGCGGCGAGAAGACCGACTACGAGGCCGAGCTGGCCGTCGTGATCGGCCGCACCGCCCGCTACCTGGCCGGGCACGAGGAGGCCGCGGCGGTGATCGCCGGCTACACGATCGCCAACGACGTCACCGAACGGGCCTTCCAGTTCGAGCGCGGCGGCCAGTGGGACAAGGGCAAGTCGGCGGAGACCTTCACCCCGCTGGGGCCCTGGCTGGTCACCGCGGACGAGGTGGCCGACCCGCAGCAGCTGCCGCTGCGGCTGTGGGTCAACGGCGGGCTGCGGCAGGACGGCAACACCGGCAAGATGATCTTCCCGGTGCTCGAACTGGTCCGCTACGTCAGCCAGTTCATGGTCCTGGAGCCGGGCGACGTGATCGTCACCGGCACCCCGGCCGGCGTCACCCTGGGCCACCCCGGCACGCCGTTCCTGGCCCCGGGCGACATCGTCGAGATCGAGATCGAGGGCCTCGGCCGCCAGCGGCAGGTGCTCGGCAGGGCGTAACTCCCCGCCGGCGCGGCACCGGCCGCCCCGACCCCGGGCACGGGGGTCGGGTCACCGGGCCGCCAGCACCTCGCGCAGCCGCTCGGCCCGCGACGCCTGCGGCCCCTCCAGCGCGAGCAGCACGGCCAGCACCTGCGCGGTCTGCGGGTCGTGCAGCGCGGTCGCCGCCGCCATCGCCGTGAACTGGTCCACCAGCCAGTCGCGCAGCTCGCCCACCGGCAGCGTGCGCCCCTCGTCCAGCCAGGTCAGCGACGCGCCCTCGACCACCGCGATCCACGAGCGCACCAGCAGCGTCAGCCGGGGCCCGGCCTCCCGCACGCCGAGGTGCCGCAGGGTCCGCTTGAGCGCCGCCCGCCGGACGTCGTCGACGATCGCCGAGGTGCGGGCCGTCTCCACCACCGAACCGCCGCGCAGCAGCGCGGAGTAGCCGGCGTCGTGCTCGGCCACGAAGGCGAAGTAGCCGTCCAGGACGGCCGCCAACTGCTCGGACGGGGGCCCGGCCAGCGGGACGGCGAAGCGGCTGGTCAGCTCGTCGGCCGCGCTGCGCAGCGCGGCCTCGTACAACTGCTGCTTGCCGCCCGCGAAGTAGCGGTAGACCAGCGGGCGGGAGGCCCCGGCGGCCTCGGCGACGTCGTCCAGGCCCACCTCCTCGGGCGGCCGGGCGGCGAACAGCTCCAGGGCGACCGCGATCAGCTGTTCGCGGCGCTGCTGCACCGGCAGCCGCCGGTAGCCGGTGCGGCGCGGGCGGGGGCCGGGTGCGGCCGGGGCGGGCACCTGGCCGGTTGCCGTGGCGGGGCGGGCTTCCATGGCGGTCAGCGTAATGGGCGTGGGCCCGATCGGATCCTGTCGTGTGCGGTGGTTTCCCGAACGTGTGTTTGCGTGCGTCCGCCCGGCGGGTTCGACCGGTGCATGTCACCGATCGCCCGGTTATGGCTTGCAATCGGCCCCCGCCACGCCATGATGTCCGAATGGTTGAAGAACTGATCACCTCCGACGCCACCACCCCGCGTCGCATCGCCGACGGTTACGTCCGGGCCCTGGCCGAACTCGACCCGCTGACCGCGGTCTACCTGGGGTTCAGCCCCGAGGACGACCGGCTGCCCGACCTCTCGCCGGCCGGTGCCGAGGCGATCGCCGACCTCGGCCGCCGCACCCTGGCGGCCCTCGCCGAGGCCGAACGCTCCGACGCCGCGCAGGACGAGGCGGAGCGCCGCTGCGCCCGGCTGCTGCGCGAGCGGCTGACCGCCTCCCTCGCCGTCCACGAGGCCGGGGAGAACTTCCGCGCGGTGCGCAACCTGGGCTCCCCGGTGCACGAGGTCCGGGACGTCTTCACTCTGATGGGGACCGACACCGAGGCCGAGTGGCGGGTGGTCGGCCGCCGGATGGCCCGCGTCCCGCTCGCGCTGGCGCAGTACCGGGAGACGCTGGCCGCCGGCATCGAGCGCGGCCTGCTGTCCGGCCCGCGCCAGGTGGCCACCGTGGTCGGGCAGCTCGGCGAGTGGCTGGAGGGGGACGTACCCGGCGGCTGGTTCGGCGAGTTCGTCCAGGGCGCGCCGGAGGGCCTGCGCGCCGAGCTGTCCGGGCCCGCGCTGGCCGCCGGGGAGGCGCTGGCCGAGCTGCGCGACTGGCTGCGCGACGTCTACGGCCCGGCCGCCGCCGACACCCCCGACACCACCGGCCGTGAGCGCTACCGCCGCTTCGTCCGCTTCTGGACCGGCTCCGACCTGGACCTGGACGAGGCCTACGCGTGGGCCTGGGGCGAGTTCCACGACCTGCTCGCGCAGATGGAGGCCGAGGCCGAGAAGGTCCGCCCGGGCGCCGACCCGATGGCGGCGATGAAGTGGCTGGAGTCGGACGGCCCGGCCGTGGAGGGCGCCGAGGCCACCCGGGTGTACCTCCAGGAGCTGATGGACCGGGCGGTCCGGGACCTCCAGGGCACCCACTTCGACCTGGCCGAGCCGATCACCCGGGTCGAGTCGAGGATCGCCCCGCCCGGCAGCGCGGCCGCGCCGTACTACAGCGCGCCCTCGCTGGACTTCAGCCGCCCCGGGCGGACCTGGCTGCCGGCGCTCGGCCGGGAGCGCTTCCCGGTCTGGGACCTGGTCTCCACCTGGTACCACGAGGGCGTCCCGGGCCACCACCTGCAGCTCGCGCAGTGGAACTACGTCGCGGACCGGCTCTCCACCTACCAGGTCAGCCTGGGCGGGGTGAGCGCCAACCTGGAGGGCTGGGCGCTGTACGCCGAGCGCCTGATGGACGAGCTCGGCTACCTCACCGACCCGGGCCACCGCCTCGGCTACCTCAACGCGCAGATGATGCGCGCGCTGCGGGTGATCGTCGACATCGGCATGCACGCGGGCCTGGACTTCCCGGCCGACTCCCCGTACCTGCCGGGCGAGCCGGTCAGCCCGGAGGCGGCCCGGGAGTTCTTCGGCCGGTACTGCGGCCTGACCCCCGACTACCTGGACAGCGAACTGGTCCGTTACCTGGGCATGCCCGGCCAGGCCATCGGCTACAAGCTGGGCGAGCGCGCCTGGCTGCGCGGCCGGGCGGCGGCGCGGGCGGCGCACGAGGCTCGCGGCGAGGAGTTCGACCTCAAGGCCTGGCACATGGCGGCGCTCTCGCAGGGCTCGCTGGGGCTGGACGACCTGGTCGACGAGCTGTCCGCGCTGTAAAGCGGTCGCCGGCCCCGGGCCTCGTCCGCGAGTCCCGGGGCCGCTGGTCCTCTGGTCCGAAAAGGTCGATTTGGTGAGGTTTTTCCTTGCCATCCGCCCGTGCGGGAGCTTCGCTTGAAGGCGACTGCGTGACATCCCCGACTGCGTGACCCCTCCGTACCCCTCCGGAAGGCCGACCAGTGTCTGCGCAAACCGCCACCGGTCATGAGAACGCGGACAGCCGCCGCTGGTGGGCGCTGGCCGTCATCGCCGTCGCCCAGCTCATGATCGTCCTCGACGTCACCATCGTGAACATCGCGCTGCCGTCGGCCCAGCGGGACCTGGGCATCTCCGACGCCGACCGGCAGTGGGTGATCACCGCCTACACGCTCGCCTTCGGCGGCCTGCTGCTGCTCGGCGGACGGCTGGGCGACCTCTTCGGCCGCAAGCGCGTCTTCACCGTCGGCCTGCTGGGCTTCGCCACCGCCTCCGCCCTCGGCGGCTCGGCGGACGGCTCCGCCATGCTCTTCGGCGCCCGCGCCCTCCAGGGCGGGTTCAGCGCCCTGCTCGCCCCCTCGGCCCTGGGGCTGCTCTCCACCACCTTCACGGACCCCAGGGAACGCAGTACGGCCTTCGGCGTCTTCGGCGCGATCGCCGCCGGCGGCTCCGCGCTCGGCCTGATCCTGGGCGGGCTGCTGACCGAGTACCTGGACTGGCGCTGGTGCCTGTTCGTCAACGTCCCGATCGCCGCCGCCGCGGCCCTCGCGGCCACCGGCCTCCTGGAGCGCGACAGCGCCGCCAGGGGGCGCCGGGTCCGGCTCGACCTGCCCGGCGCGCTGCTCGGCTGCGGCGGCCTGCTGGCGATCGTCTTCGGCACCTCCGAGGCCGTCACCCGGACCTGGGGCGACGGGCTGGTGCTCGGTTCGCTGGCCGCCGGCCTGGCGCTGCTCGCGGTGTTCGTCCTGGTCGAGCGGCGCACCACGCACCCGCTGCTGCCGCTGCACATCGTCGCCGACCGCAACCGCGGCGGCGCCGCCCTCTCGGTCGGCCTGGCCATGATCGGCATGTTCGGCCTGTTCCTCTTCCTCACCTACTACCTCCAGGTCATCAAGCACTTCTCCCCGGTGCTGTCGGGCGTCTCCTTCCTGCCCATGACGGCCGCCATCGTGCTCAGTTCGACCGGCTTCGCGGCCCGGCTGATGACCAGGGTGCCGACCCGGAACCTGGTCTGCCCCGGGCTGCTGCTCGCCGCGGCCGGCATGGCCTGGCTGACCCGGATGACGGTCGACGGCCCGTGGGCCGGCACGGTGCTGCCCGCCGAGCTGCTGCTCGGCTCCGGCATGGGCCTGGTCTTCATGCCGTCGATGAACCTGGCCACCCTCGGGGTCTCCCCGCGCGAGGCGGGCGCGGCCTCGGCCACCATCAACTCGGCCCAGCAGGTGGGCGGTTCGTTCGGCACGGCGCTGCTGAACACGGTCGCGGCCAGTGCCACCGCGTCGTTCCTGGCCACCCGGATCGCCTCGTCGCCGGTGGTACGGGCCCAGGCCACGGTGCACGGCTACGTGGTCGCGAACTGGGTGTCGACGGGCGTCCTGCTGCTGGCCGCGCTGATCGCCTTCCGGGTGATCGACCACCGGCCGGCGCCCACGGTGACGACCGTGGGCCCGGGTGAGGCGCACGCGGGCGCCTCCGCGACCGTCCCGGCTGAGCCCCGACGAGAACCCTGAAATTTTCAGCAAGTCCTTGCAGTCAACCTCCGGCGCCTGCTTGACTCCTGGCCACCGTCCAGGAACCGAGGAGGCGCCGTCGTGCTGCCCGAGTTCGACCTGCTCGTCGTCGGCGGCTCCGGCGTCGACACCATCGTCCGGGTGGACCGGCTGGAGGTCCCGCCCGGCGACTCGCTGTTCGTCGGACCCGTCCGCGACTACGTCGGCCACACCGGAAACGGCGTCGCCCTCGGCGCCCACCGCCTCGGCCTGCGCACCGCCTTCCTCGACTTCCTCGGCGACGACCCGCAGGGCGCCCTGGTCCGCGCCTCCTACGAGCGCCACGGCCTGCACTTCGCGCACCTGGTGAGCCCGCACGGCACCCCGCGCGGGGTCAACCTGGTGGACGCCGACGGCCGCCGGTTCTCCTTCTTCGACGGCCGCCACCCCGCCGACCTGCGGCTGCCGCCCGAGTTCTACCTGCCGTACGCGCGGCGCAGCCGGCACGTCCACCTCTCCATCACCGGCGTCAACCGGGACATGTACGCCGACCTCCACCGGCTCGGCCGCACCACCTCCACCGACCTGCACGACTGGGACGGCGCCAACCCGCACCACCGTGACTACGCGCTCGGCTCGGACCTGGTGTTCCTCTCGGTGGCCGGCTGCCGCGGCCGGCACGAGCAGCTGATGCGCGCGATCCTCGCCGAGGGCCGCGCCGCTGTCGTCACCGCCACCGCGGGCGCCGACGGCTGCTACCTGCTCACCCGGGACGACGACGAGGTGCACCACCTGCCGGCCGTCGACCCGGGCCGCCCGGTGGTGGACACCAACGGCGCCGGGGACGCCTTCGTCGCGGGCTTCCTCGCCGCCTGGTTCCGGGGCCGCCCGCCGCTGGAGTGCGCCCGGGCCGGCTCGGTCGCCGGTGCCTTCACCTGCACCGCCGCCGGGACGCACACCGCCTTCATCGGGGCCGAGGAGCTGGGGAGCGCGCTGGACCGCCTACGCGCCGCCGGGTGAGCTTTTTCTCATGGATATCCCAGCCACCGGTAACGACCTTTCCAGGCTGAAACGGCATAGTCGTTGATCGCACGCAGCCCCCGGAAAACCGTCGACCACTGGCAGGAGAGACAGACATGGGTCAGCACCGCCGCCCGACGTCGCGCCGCCGCCGCAGCCTGCTGGGGCCGACCCTGTTCACCGCGCTCTCGGCGGTGGTGGTCGCCGCCGTGGTCACCGGTACGCACGGGCTGAGCCTGTCCGACGCGACGGCCGCCGGGAAGGCGGCCCGCAGCTCCCGGGCCGCCGTCGCGCCGGCCGCGACCGGGCCCGCGTCCGAGGCGCCCGCCGCACCCGCACCGGTCGACGCCGCCGCTCCGACCGACAGCCCGACCGACAGCCCGTCCGCCGCCCCGGCCGACAGTGCGAGCGCCGGTGCGAGCGCCGACCCCGGCAGCGCCCCGGCGGCCGCCCCGACGCCCTCCGCGCCGGCCACCCCCGACACCCGCGGCGCCGTCCTCGGCACCACCGCCACCGCCGCCGCCACCCCCGAAGCCGCCACCGTGGGCGCGCTGTTCAGCGGCACCGTGGCGGCCGGCAACCACTTCTGCACCGCCAGCGTGCTGCACAGCCCCGGCGGCAACCTGCTGTTGACCGCCGCGCACTGCCTCAGCAGCGCCGGCGGCGTCACCTTCGTCCCCGGCTACCGCGACGGCTCCGCCCCGTACGGCAGCTGGCAGGTCACCGCGGTCCACACCACCACCGGCTGGTCCCAGAAGGGCGACCAGGACGAGGACTTCGCCATCCTGGAGACGGCCCCGAGCAACGGCCGCAAGGTCGAGGACGTGGTCGGCGGCAACCGGCTCGGCGCCGACGAGCCCTTCGGCGCGACCGTCCGCCTCTACGGCTACCCCGGCGACGCCGAGGAGCCCATCCTGTGCACCAACACCACCGGCCGGCAGAGCACCTACCAGCGCGTCATCGACTGCCCCGCCTACCCGTCCGGCACCAGCGGCGGCCCCTGGATCAACGTCGCCACCGGTGACGTGGTCGGCGCCATCGGCGGCTACCAGCAGGGCGGCGACACCGACGACGTGTCCTACAGCGCCTACTTCGACCACACCGTCGCCGGGCTGGTCTCCCAGGTCGAGGGCGCCTCGTCCTGAGCCAGGCCGGGCCCGCGCCGCGCGCCGCCGACCGGGCCCGGACATGACGAAGGCCCAGATCCGTGGATCAACTCCACTGATCTGGGCCTCAGTTGCACTCCTTGCGAAGTGCCCCCGGTAGGATTCGAACCTACGCACCCGCCTCCGGAGGGCGGTGCTCTATCCCCTGAGCTACGGGGGCCTGCTCGGTGTCGTCGGCGTTTCGGCCTCCGACGTGAAGAACACTACCAGGCTCCGGGCGTGGTCCGTGCACGGGTTTGCGACGGGGGTGCCGGAGCGGGTGCGGGGTGCGTCGGCGGCGGGCGGCGAGGGGCGGTGGAAGTGCCCAAAGGCCGGACGGGGCGGCGGGGGCGCCGATACCCTCGGTGAGGTGTCGGGAGTGTCCGGGCGGGTCCTCGTGGTGGACGACAGCGAGGTGATCCGCCAGCTGATCAGGGTCAACCTGGAGCTTGAGGGCTTCGAGGTGGTGACCGCCGCCGACGGCGCCGAGTGCCTGGAGGTGGTCCGCCGGGTGAAGCCGGACGTCGTGACGCTGGACGTGATGATGCCGCGCCTGGACGGCCTGCGGACGGCGGCCCGGCTGCGCGCGACCCCGGGGACCAGCCGGCTGCCGATCGCGATCGTGAGCGCCTGCACCCCGGCCGATCTGGACCTGGGGGAGGCCGTCGGGGTGGACGGCTACCTCGGCAAGCCCTTCGACCCGGCCGATCTGGTGGCGCTGGTGCGGCGGCTGATGACCCTGGGGGGACAGCCGGGCGGGTTTCGCCCTGAGCGAACAGAGCGGACCGATCGGGGCTGACACCGCTGACGGGAGGGCCCGCGGGCGTCCCGACCGGCAAACCGGGTGGCGGGCGGGTACCCCGTCTCGCCTACGCTTGGCGTCGTGACACCCGCAGAGCTTTCCCAGGCAGTCCAGGCCGCAGTGAGCGCCGCCGTCGAGGCGGGCGAGCTGACCGTCGCCGTGCCCGAGCACGTGACGGTCGAGCGACCCAAGAACAGGGACCACGGCGACTACGCGATCAACGTGGCCCTCCAGCTCGCCAAGGCGGCCGGCCGCCCGCCGCGAGCCGTGGCGGAACTGCTGGCCGACCGCCTGCGAGGGATCACCGGCGTCGCCAAGGTCGACATCGCCGGTCCGGGCTTCCTGAACATCACCATGGACGCCGCGACCCAGGGCGCGCTGGCGCGCACCATCGTCGAGACGGGCGAGGCCTACGGGCGCAACGAGGCGCTCAAGGGCCTGAAGATCAACCTGGAGTTCGTCTCCGCCAACCCGACCGGCCCGATCCACATCGGCGGCGTCCGCTGGGCCGCCGTCGGCGACTCGCTGGCGCGCGTGCTGCGGGCCAGCGGCGCCGACGTCACCACCGAGTACTACCTGAACGACGCCGGCGTGCAGATCTCCAAGTTCGCCGGCTCGCTGAAGGCCGCCGCGAACGGTCAGCCCGTCCCCGCCGACGGCTACGTGGGCGAGTACATCGGCGACATCGCCAAGGCGATCACCGACGGCGTCCCGGGCGTGCTCGACCTGCCCGACGCCGAGCAGCTGGAGGCCTTCCGCACCGAGGGCCTCAAGCTCATGGTGGCCGAGATCCAGCGCTCGATGCAGGAGTTCGGCACCCACTTCGACGTCTGGTTCTCCGAGAAGACGCTGCACGAGTCCGGCGCGGTCGAGAAGGCCATGGACCGGCTGCGCGAGCAGGGCCACGTCTTCGAGCAGGACGGCGCGGTCTTCCTGCGCACCACCGACTTCGGCGACGACAAGGACCGCGTCCTGGTCAAGGCCGACGGCGAGACCACCTACTTCGCCGCCGACGCCGCGTACTACCTGTCGAAGCGGGACCGCGGTGCCGAGGTCTCCGTCTACATGCTGGGCGCCGACCACCACGGCTACGTCAACCGGCTGAAGGCCATCGTGGCCTGCGCGGGCGACGACATGAACCGCAACATCGAGGTCAAGATCGGCCAGTTCGTGAAGATGCTTCGCGACGGCGAAGAGGTCCGCATGTCCAAGCGGGCCGGCAACATCATCACGATCGACGACGTGATCGAGTGGATCGGCGTGGACGCCGCCCGCTACACCCTGACGCGGTCCCCCACGGACTCCACCATCACGCTCGACATCAACGTGCTGACCAGCCAGTCGAACGAGAACCCGGTCTACTACGTCCAGTACGCGCACACCCGGATGTGCGGCGTGGCCCGCAAGGCCGCGCAGCTCGGCGTCGACAAGGGCGCGGCGGAGGACTTCAAGCCCGAGCTGCTCGCCACCGTGTGGGAGAACGACATCCTCGGTGCCCTCGGCGAGTTCCCGCGGATCCTGGCCACGGCCGGCGAGCTGCGCGAGCCGCACCGGGTCGCCCGCTACCTGGAGGACCTCGCGGGCAAGTACCACCGCCTGTACGAGAACTGCATGTTCCTGCCCAAGGGCGACGAGGAGCTCACGGACACGCACCGCGCCCGGCTCTGGCTGGTCGAGGCCACGCGAACGGTGATGGCCAACGGCCTGACGCTCCTGGGCGTCACGGCGCCCGAGCGGATGTAGGCACCACCCCCAAGTGCGCAGCGGGGGCGGCTGACGGTCAACGGAGACCGTCGCCGCCCCTCGCCATAGGTCAAGGAAGCAGAGGACATGTCTCGCTCCGCACACCCCGCAGGCCCCCGTCACGGTGACGTGCTGCCCGAGGGCCACTACGCCGCCCCGCCGGCCGACCTGAACGCGCTCGACCCCAAGGTCTGGTCGCGCACCGTCGCCCGCGACGCCGAGGGCGTGGCCACCGTCGGCGGGATCGACGTCAAGTCCCTGGCGGCCGAGTTCGGCACGCCGGCCTACGTGCTCGACGAGGACGACTTCCGGGCCCGGGCGCGGGCCTGGCGCGACGCCTTCGGCACCGAGGCGGACGTCTTCTACGCCGGCAAGGCGTTCCTCTCCAAGGCGATCGTGCGCTGGCTGCACGAGGAGGGCCTGAACCTCGACGTGTGCAGCTCCGGCGAGCTGACGGTGGCGCTGGCCGCCGGGATGCCGCCGCAGCGGATCGCGCTGCACGGCAACAACAAGACGGCGGACGAGCTCGAACACGCGGTGAAGACCGGCGTCGGGCGCATCGTGGTCGACTCCTACGAGGAGATCGAGCGGCTGGCCGCCATCGCCGCCCGCCAGGGCGTCCGCCAGCAGGTGCTGATCCGGATCACCGTCGGCGTCGAGGCGCACACCCACGAGTTCATCGCCACGGCGCACGAGGACCAGAAGTTCGGGTTGTCCCTGGGCAACGGGTCCGCCGCCGAGGCGGTGCGCCGGGTGCTCGGGCACGAGGGCCTGGAGCTGCGCGGCATCCACTCGCACATCGGCTCGCAGATCTTCGACACCGCCGGTTTCGAGGTGGCCGCCCGCCGGGTGGTCGGCCTGCTGGCCGAGATCCGCGACGAGCACGGCGTCCAGCTGCCCGAGATCGACCTGGGCGGCGGCCTGGGCATCGCGTACACCAGCGAGGACGACCCGCGCGAGCCGGCCGAGATCGCGGCCGCGCTGGCCGACATCGTGCGCCGCGAGTGCGCCGCCGCGAACCTGGACACCCCCCGGCTGAGCGTGGAGCCGGGCCGGGCGATCGTCGGCCCGACGGCGTTCACGCTGTACGAGGTCGGCACCGTCAAGCCGCTGGAGGGCCTGCGCACCTACGTCAGCGTGGACGGCGGGATGTCCGACAACATCCGGACCGCGCTGTACGACGCCGAGTACTCGGTGGCCCTGGTGTCGCGCCGCAGCGACGCCGAGCCGATGCTGGTGCGGGTGGTCGGCAAGCACTGCGAGTCCGGCGACATCGTGGTCCGGGACGCCTTCCTGCCGGCCGACCTGGCCCCGGGCGACCTGATCGCGGTGCCCGCCACCGGCGCGTACTGCCGCTCGATGGCGAGCAACTACAACCACGCCCTGAAGCCTCCCGTGCTGGCCGTCAAGGACGGCGCCGCGCGGGTGATCGTCCGGCGCGAGACGGAGGAGGATCTCCTGCGTCTCGATATCGGATGACGAAATCCTTGTCTCAGATCATGGAACGACCGTAGATCCGTGCGGGAAGTCCCCGAGACTGGTACGGACCGAAGTTCCCGGCGGCCCCCAGAATCCCGCCGGAATTACCGAAGCACGAAGAATGCAGAGCGGAGTCGGATGATGCGTACGCGCCCGCTGAAGGTGGCGTTGCTGGGTTGTGGTGTGGTGGGCTCCGAGGTGGCGCGCATCATGACGACGACGGCCGACGACCTCGCCGCGCGCATCGGTGCCCCGGTCGAGCTCGCGGGGATCGCGGTCCGCCGGGCCGGCCGGGTGCGCCCGGGCGTGCCCGAGCACCTGATCACCACCGACGCCGAGGCCCTGGTCAACCGGGGCGACATCGACGTGGTGGTCGAGGTCGTGGGCGGCATCGAGCCGTCCAAACACCTCATCCTGTCGGCGTTCCGGCGGGGCGCCTCGGTGGTCAGCGCCAACAAGGCGCTGCTCGCCAAGGACGGCACCGAACTGCACGCCGCGGCCGCCGCGGCCGGGGTGGACCTGTACTACGAGGCCGCGGTGGCGGGCGCGATCCCGCTGCTGCGCCCGCTGCGCGAGTCCCTCGCGGGGGACAAGGTCAACCGGGTGCTGGGCATCGTCAACGGCACCACCAACTTCATCCTCGACAAGATGGACACCACCGGCGCCGGCTACTCGGAGGCGCTGGAGGAGGCCACCGCACTGGGCTACGCCGAGGCCGACCCGACGGCCGACGTCGAGGGCTTCGACGCCGCCGCCAAGGCCGCGATCCTGGCCGGCATCGCCTTCCACACCAAGGTCACCGCGGCGGACGTCTACCGCGAGGGCATCACCGAGGTGACGGCCGCCGACATCGCCTCCGCCAAGGAGATGGGCTGCGTGGTCAAGCTGCTCGCGATCTGCGAGCGGGCGGCGGACGGCGAGTCCGTCACCGCGCGGGTCCACCCGGCGATGATCCCGCTGTCGCACCCGCTGGCCTCCGTCCGCGAGGCGTACAACGCGGTGTTCGTCGAGGCCGAGGCGGCCGGCCGGCTGATGTTCTACGGCCCGGGCGCGGGCGGCTCGCCGACCGCCTCCGCGGTGCTCGGCGACCTGGTCGCGGTCTGTCGCAACAAGCTGGCCGGTGCCACCGGTCCCGGTGACTCGGTGTACACGCAGCTGCCCGCCAAGCCGATGGACGAGGTGATCACCCGCTACCACGTCAGCCTGGACGTGGACGACCGTGCCGGTGTCCTCGCCCAGGTCGCGTCCGTCTTCGCGGAGCACGGCGTCTCCATCGACACCGTGCGCCAGCAGGGCCGCGACGGCGACGCCTCGCTCGTCGTGGTCACTCACCGTGCCACCGACGCCGCGCTGTCGGCGACGGTCGACAAGCTCCGCGCGCTGGACAGCGTGCGGGACGTGGCCAGCATCATGCGGGTCGAAGGGGAGTAAGGAACAGCCATGAACGCCGTTGCCGAGAACGTCGTCCGAGGCGCGCACACCCACCAGTGGCGCGGCCTGATCGAGGAGTACCGGGACCGCCTGCCGGTCACCGCGGCCACCCCGGTGGTCACCCTGCTGGAGGGCGGCACGCCGCTGGTCCCCGCCCAGGTGCTGTCCGAGCGCACCGGCTGCGAGGTCTACCTCAAGGTCGAGGGCGCCAACCCGACCGGCTCCTTCAAGGACCGCGGGATGACGATGGCCATCTCCAAGGCCAAGGAGGAGGGGGCGCAGGCCGTCATCTGCGCCTCCACCGGCAACACCTCGGCCTCCGCCGCCGCGTACGCGGTGCGGGCCGGGATGGTCTGCGCGGTGCTCGTCCCGCAGGGCAAGATCGCCCTCGGCAAGATGGGCCAGGCGCTGGTGCACGGCGCCAAGATCCTCCAGGTGGACGGGAACTTCGACGACTGCCTCACCCTCGCGCGTGAACTGTCCGAGAAGTACCCGGTGGCGCTGGTCAACTCGGTGAACCCGGTGCGGATCGAGGGCCAGAAGACGGCTGCCTTCGAGATCGTCGACATGCTCGGCGACGCCCCGGACATCCACGTCCTGCCGGTCGGCAACGCGGGCAACATCACCGCGTACTGGAAGGGCTACCGCGAGTACTCCGCCGACGGCCTGGCCACGCGCACCCCGCGGATGTGGGGCTTCCAGGCCTCCGGCTCGGCCCCGATCGTGGACGGCGCGCCGGTGCTCAAGCCGCAGACCATCGCCACCGCGATCCGGATCGGCAACCCGGCCTCCTGGGACTTCGCGCTCGCCGCGCGGGACGAGTCGGGCGGCCTCATCGACAAGGTGACGGACCGTCAGATCCTGTCCGCCTACCGGCTGTTGGCCGCGCAGGAGGGCGTCTTCGTGGAGCCCGCCTCGGCCGCCTCGGTGGCCGGCCTGCTGGCCAAGGCGGAGGCCGGCCTGGTCGACCCGGGCCAGCGCATCGTCTGCACCGTGACCGGCAACGGCCTCAAGGACCCGGACTGGGCGGTGGCCGGCGCGCCGCAGCCGCAGATCGTCCCGATCGACCCGGAGGCGGCGGCGCAGCGCCTGGGCCTGCTCGACTGACCTGCCGTCGGGCCCCGCGGGCGCCCGACGCCTCGACGGGCCGACCCTTTCGGGGGTCGGCCCGTCGATGTTCTCCGGTGACACTTTTGTGTCAATTACGCCGCGCATTCCGATCTGATTCCGGTACGCATTCCGGCCAGAAGCGGCAACACACCAGATCGGAGGACCACGGGGTGTACCACTGGGGAACCTCTCTTCGATACTCTGGGTTCGGCCGTGTGGCACATGCCCCGGGTCCGGCCTTCTCCAGGCCGCGCCAACGACCGTGACCGCCCGCCCCGCCGGGGCCTGTGGTCCATTCCCCGCCTTCGCACCGACGACGCGATCCGCGCCGCCCGATTTCCCCAGGAGAGTCCACCGCATGGCCGGTCCCGCGTTCCGTGCCGCCGCCGTCCGGGTCCGGGTTCCCGCGACCAGTGCCAACCTCGGCCCGGGCTTCGACGCCTTCGGCCTCGCGCTGGGCCTGTACGACGACGTGGTCGTCCGGGTCGCCGACTCCGGGCTCTCCATCGACATCGCCGGCGAGGGCGCCGACACGCTGCCCCGCGACGAGCGCCACCTGCTGGTCCGCTCGATGCGCGCCGCCTTCGACCGCCTCGGCGGCCAGCCGCGCGGCCTCGAAGTGGTCTGTGCCAACCGGATACCGCACGGCCGCGGCCTCGGCTCCTCCTCGGCCGCGATCTGCGCCGGCATCGTGGCCGCCCGCGCGGTCACCATCGGCGGCCCGTCCGCGCTGGACGACGACGCGCTGCTGGCCCTCGCCTCCGAGCTGGAGGGCCACCCCGACAACGTCGCGGCCTGCCTGCGCGGCAACTTCACCATCGCCTGGACGGACGAGGAGTCGGCCAAGGCGGTCAGCCTGGAGCCCTCCGACCGGGTCGTCCCGGTGGTGTTCGTCCCCGCTGACGAGGTGCTCACCGAGACCGCCCGCGGCCTGCTGCCGAAGACCGTCCCGCTGACCGACGCCGCCGTCAACGCCGGCCGCGCCGCGCTGCTGGTCGAGGCGCTGACCAGGCGGCCCGAGCTGCTGCTCGCCGCCACCGAGGACCGCCTGCACCAGGACTACCGCTCCTCCGCCATGCCCGACAGCGCCGCCCTGGTGGGCGCGCTGCGCGCGGAGGGCGTCCCCGCGGTGATCTCCGGCGCCGGCCCGACCGTCCTCGCGCTCACCGACGAGGCGGGCGCCGACAAGGTGCTCTCCTTCGCCGGGCACCACGGCCACGGCGGCGACCCGGCGTTCGCCGCGCACCGCCTGGAGCTCGACCGGACCGGGGCCACCGTGCTCCCGCTGGACGGCTGAACGGCCCGTCCGGGCTGCTCTTCCGGCCCGGCCCGGCCACCTGAGAGCCGGGCCGTCCGGACACGATTGGCAAGCGCAAGGCTGGGGAATGTCTGAGGGGGTCGGTAGTGTTAACCTCATTGCTGCACCAGGTGCCCTCCGGGGCTCGGTGCGCCGCGTCCCGATCCCAGCACTCCACTGCCGTGGAGTCGCGGCGATGCACGGGGCGACGATTCTCCGGGAGCCCACCGCAGCGCGTACGCAGCCTGCCTGCGCGACACGCGGCCGCATCCCGAAGCCGTGACGGCACCTGACTCCCACCCGCGGCCTCCCACCTTGAGGCCAGGACGGGCGGAGCGCGGTCCACCGTCACGCGACGGGGGCCCGGGATTCGCAGGCAAGCGTGGGGGTACGCCCGGTCGGCACACGACCGACCGGCCCGCCGCGCCACTCAGCACCACCGTGCTTCACGCACCGCACCTCGCAGCTCTCCCTCGACCGGCTTCCGCCTTTCGGGGGATCACCGCCTCGGACCGACGCAGTCGAGCGTTGGTCAGGACAGCACAACCGGTCGCCGAGCCAGACAGGCCGACGTCCGCTCCAGGGAAGGACCCTTAGTGAGCGACTCCACCGATCTGATGGGCGCGCGCCAGGACGCCGAGGCGTCGGACGCAGCCGCCGCCCCCGCGGCCCCGGCGCGGCGCCGCCGTACCGCCGCCGCCGGCCTGGACGGCATGGTCCTGGCCGAGCTGCAGAAGCTCGCCGGAGACCTGGGCATCACCGGTACCGGACGCATGCGCAAGAGCCAGCTGATCGAGACCATCAAGGAGAAGAGCGGCGGAGACCCGCTGCTCGCCGCCGGTGGTGCTCCGGCCGCCGCCAAGCGCACCGCCGCCAAGGCGGACGCCGCCGAGGCGCCGGCCGAGAAGCCGGCCCGCCGCACCAAGGCCGCCGCCGCTGCGGCCGCCGCGGCCCCGGCCGCCGCCGAGTCGCAGGCCCAGATCGAGATCCCGGTCCAGGCCGCCGCCGAGACCGCCGCGCCCGCCCGTGCCGAGCGCACCCGCCGCCGCGCCACCTCGGCCGCCGGTGCCCCGACCGCCGACGCCACGGCCGACGCCGCCGTCGCGGTGGCCGAGCCCAAGCAGGCCGAGACCCGCCAGGCCGAGACCCGCGCCTTCGAGGGCCGCGAGGAGGGCCGCACCGAGACCCGTCGGGACCGCCGCGACCGCCGGGACCGCGGCGACCGCCCGGAGCGGGCGGAGCGCCCCGAGCGCGCCGAGCGCCAGGACGGCGGCGAGGGCCAGGACGGCGACTCCCGCGAGTCGCGCCGCGACCGCCGCAACCGCCGCGAGCGCACCGACCGCCAGCCCCAGCAGGGCGGCGGCCAGCAGCAGGCCGGTCAGGGCGACGGCCAGCAGGCCCGCCAGGGCGGCCAGCAGACCCAGCAGCCGCAGGTCCAGCAGGGCGGCTACGACGACGACGAGTTCGGTGACGGCCGCCGCGGCCGCCGTGGCCGCTACCGCGACCGCCGGGGCCGTGGCGCCCGCCGCGAGGGCTTCGAGGCCGGCCCCGCCGAGCCGCAGGTCGGCGAGGACGACGTCCTGATCCCGGTCGCGGGCATCCTCGACATCCTCGACAACTACGCGTTCGTGCGCACCTCCGGCTACCTGCCGGGCCAGAACGACGTCTACGTCTCGCTCGCCCAGGTCCGCAAGAACGGCCTGCGCAAGGGTGACGCCATCACCGGCGCGGTGCGCCAGCCCAAGGACGGCGAGCGCCGCGAGAAGTTCAACGCCATGGTGCGGCTGGACTCCGTCAACGGCATGGACCCGGAGAGCGGCCGCGGCCGCCCCGAGTTCAACAAGCTCACCCCGCTCTACCCGCAGGACCGGCTGCGTCTGGAGACCGACGCGGGCATCCTGACCACCCGGATCATCGACCTGGTGTCGCCGATCGGCAAGGGCCAGCGCGGTCTGATCGTCGCGCCGCCGAAGACCGGCAAGACGATGGTGCTGCAGGCGGTCGCCAACGCGATCACCCACAACAACCCCGAGTGCCACCTGATGGTCGTCCTGGTCGACGAGCGTCCGGAAGAGGTCACCGACATGCAGCGGTCGGTGAAGGGCGAGGTCATCTCCTCGACCTTCGACCGCCCGGCCGAGGACCACACCACCGTCGCCGAGCTGGCCATCGAGCGCGCCAAGCGCCTGGTGGAGCTGGGCCACGACGTGGTCATCCTGCTGGACTCGATCACCCGCCTCGGCCGCGCCTACAACCTGGCGGCGCCGGCCTCCGGCCGCATCCTGTCCGGTGGTGTCGACTCGACCGCGCTGTACCCGCCGAAGAAGTTCTTCGGCGCCGCGCGCAACATCGAGAACGGCGGCTCGCTGACCATCCTGGCCACCGCGCTGGTCGAGACCGGCTCGCGCATGGACGAGGTGATCTTCGAGGAGTTCAAGGGCACCGGCAACATGGAGCTCAAGCTCGACCGGAAGCTCTCGGACAAGCGCATCTTCCCGGCCGTCGACGTGGACGCCTCCAGCACCCGCAAGGAGGAGATCCTGCTCGGCAGCGAGGAGTTGGCCATCGTCTGGAAGCTGCGCCGGGTGCTGCACGCGCTCGACTCGCAGCAGGCGATCGAGCTGCTCCTGGACAAGATGAAGCAGACCAAGAGCAACGCCGAGTTCCTGATGCAGATCGCCAAGACCACCCCCGGCTCCAACGACTGACCGTAGCCGGACGGTTGTCGCCCACCGAACCCCGGACCGCGCGAGCGGTCCGGGGTTCGGTGCGTCCACCCGGCTTTGTTCCAGAGTTGGGACATCATGAGGCTTTTCGATCATCTTGTCCGTTTTACTCTGGACCGTATGGCCGAGCACAAGAGGGTCCTGACCCGCCGCCGCAAGATCCTGCGGGCGGCCGCCTGCGCGTTCGCCGCGCTCGTCGTCCTCGGCGCCGGGGCGGCCGGGTACGCGTACGTCAAACTCAACGGCAACATCAAGAGCGTCGACATCAACGCCCGCCTCGGCGACGCCCGCCCGCCGGCCGCCACCGACGGCTCGTTCAACGTCCTGGTGCTGGGCTCCGACTCGCGCAACGGCGAGAACGGCGACCTGGCCGGCGGCGACACCGGCGACACCGCCCGCTCGGACACCGCGATGGTGCTGCACGTCAACCAGGACCACTCGCACGCCGAGGTCGTCTCGATCCCGCGCGACACCCTGGTCACCCGGCCCGACTGCACCGACGCCGCCGGCAAGGCGGTGGCCGGCGCCAAGCGCGCGATGTACAACAGCGCCTTCGAGGCCGGCGGCGCGGCCTGCGCGGTCAAGACCACCGAGCAGCTCACCGGGCTGCGGATGGACCACTACGTGCAGATCGACTTCGCCGGCTTCGCCCGCGTCGTGGACGCGATAGGCGGGGCCACCGTGAGCACCACGGTGGCCATCCACGACAAGGACAGCGGGCTCGACCTGCCGCCGGGCGAGCACCACCTCGACGGGCAGCAGTCGCTGGCCTTCGTCCGCACCCGGCACGGCGTCGGCGACGGCAGCGACCTCGGCCGGATCGAACTCCAGAAGCAGATGGTGAAGTCGCTGCTCCAGCAGGCCGGCGGGATCGGGATGTTCTCCAACCCGGTCAAGCTCTGGTCGATCGGCGACACCATGACCCGCAGCATCACCACCGACTCCGCGCTGGGTTCGGTGAACGCCCTGGTGGGGCTCGTCCAGGAGCTCAAGGGGATCGGGCCGGACCAGCTCGGCATGGTGACCCTGCCGGTGGTGACGGCCCCCAGCGACCCCAACCGGGTGGTCGAGCAGCAGCCGCAGGCGGACCAGCTCTGGGCGGCCCTCAAGGCCGACCGGCCGGTCCCGCAGGCGATCGTCTCGGCGCAGCCCGAGAACCCCGCGCAGGCCGCCCCCACGGCCGCCCCCACGGCCCCGGCGAAGGCTCCCGCCAGGCGCTGAGCGGCGCCCGGAATATCCCGGAACACGACCCGGTTTGGGAAGATGCGGCCGGTCCTGGCAGACTGGTCCGTCGGTCCCGGTTCACGTGCGGCGTTCCCGCCGCCGACCCGGTGCCCTCCCGAACCTAGGAGAACCCCTTGAAGCCCAACGTTCACCCCGAGTACGTGGTCACCCGTGTGACCTGCACCTGCGGCGCCGAGTTCACGACCCGCTCGACCGAGGCCAGTGGCGAGATCCGCGCCGAGGTCTGCTCGCAGTGCCACCCGTTCTACACCGGCAAGCAGAAGATCCTCGACACCGGTGGCCGCGTGGCCCGCTTCGAGGCCCGCTTCGGCAAGCAGCACAGCGCGAAGGCCTAGCGCTCCCACGGCGCCGGTTCCCGGCGCCCCCGTACTCGTTCCGGGGGCGCTGGGGACCGGCGCCGTTCGCATCCCCCAGCACCCCCTCCAGCGGTTCGCACGACCGGCCGGTCCTCACCGGCTTCCAACGGTTCTCACGGGAAGAAGGCCCACGCCATGTTCGAGGCAGTCGAAGAGCTCCTCGTCGAGCACGCCGACCTCGAGAAGAGGCTGGCCGACCCGTCCGTCCACGCCGACCAGGCCAACGCTCGCAAGCTGGCCAAGCGGTACGCCGAGCTGACCCCGATCACCCGGGTCTACCGGCAGTGGCGACAGGCCGGCGAGGACATCGAGGCCGCGCGCGAACTCGCCGCCGAGGAACCGGAGTTCCTCGCCGAGGTGAAGGACGGCGAGCAGCGCCGCGAGGGGCTGACCGAGGAACTCCGGCTGCTGCTGGTGCCGCGCGACCCGAGCGACGACAAGGACGTCATCCTGGAGATCAAGGCGGGTGAGGGCGGCGAGGAGTCCGCGCTGTTCGCCGGCGACCTGCTCCGGATGTACCTGCGCTTCGCCGAGCGGATCGGCTGGAAGACCGAGATCATCGACGCCAACGAGTCCGACCTCGGCGGCTACAAGGACGTCTCGGTGGCCGTGAAGACCAAGGGCAACGCCGAGCCCGGGCAGGGCGTCTGGGCCCGGCTGAAGTACGAGGGCGGCGTGCACCGCGTGCAGCGCGTCCCCGCCACCGAGTCCCAGGGCCGCATCCACACCTCCGCGGCGGGCGTGCTGGTCACCCCCGAGGCGGAGGAGGTCGAGGTCGAGATCGTCGCCAACGACCTGCGGATCGACGTCTACCGCTCGTCCGGCCCCGGCGGCCAGTCGGTCAACACCACCGACTCCGCGGTCCGGATCACCCACCTGCCGACCGGTATCGTGGCGTCCTGCCAGAACGAGAAGAGCCAGCTGCAGAACAAGGAGCAGGCGATGCGCATCCTGCGGTCGCGGCTGTTGGCCGCCGCGCAGGAGGAGGCCGAGCGCGAGGCCTCGGACGCGCGTCGCAGCCAGGTCCGTACGGTGGACCGCTCCGAGCGGATCCGGACGTACAACTACCCGGAGAACCGCATCTCGGACCACCGCACGGGGTTCAAGTCGTACAACCTGGACCAGGTCCTGGACGGCGAACTGAACGCGGTGATCCAGTCCTGCGTCGACGCGGACGCGGCGGCCAAGCTCGCCTCGGCCCAACAGAACTGAGACCGGCGCGCCCCAGCCCGAGCGACGGCGCGAGCCGGAGCGCAGAAACAAGAGGTCGTACGGATGAACCTGCTGCTCGCCGAGGTGGCCCAGGCCACCCAGCGGTTGGCCGCGGCCGGCGTGCCGTCGCCGCGCTTCGACGCGGAGGAACTCGCCGCCTACGTCCACAACGTCAAGCGCAGCCAGCTGCACTCGGTGAAGGACGCCGACTTCGACGCCCGCTACTGGGAGGCCGTCTCCCGCCGCGAGGCGCGCGAGCCGCTCCAGCACATCACCGGGCGGGCGTTCTTCCGCTACCTCGAACTGGAGGTCGGCCCCGGGGTGTTCGTGCCCCGGCCGGAGACCGAGACGGTCGTCGAGTGGGCCATAGACGCCGTCCGCGACATGGACGTGGCCGAGCCGCTGGTCGTCGACCTGTGCTCCGGCTCCGGCGCCATCGCGCTCGCCCTGGCCCAGGAGCTGCCGCGCTCGACCGTGCACGCCTTCGAACTCGACGAGGGCGCGCTGCAGTACACCCGGCGCAACATCGAGGCCAGCCCCGACCGCGCCCGGGTCACCCTGCACGCCGGTGACGCCACCCGGGCCTTCGCCGACGACCGCTCCTGGGACGGCCGCTTCGACCTGGTGATCTCCAACCCGCCGTACATCCCGCTCACCGAGTGGGAGTACGTCGCCCCGGAGGCCCGCGACCACGACCCGCAGATGTCGCTGTTCTCCGGCGAGGACGGCCTGGACACCATCCGCGGCATCGAGCGGGTGGCCGCCCGGCTGCTGCGCCCCGGCGGCGCGGTGGTGATCGAGCACGCCGACCAGCAGGGCGGGCAGGTCCCGTGGATCTTCAACGAGGAACGCGGCTGGACGGACACCGCCGACCACCGCGACCTGAACAACCGACCGCGTTTCACGACAGCCCGCAGGGCGTCGTTGTGAACGATCGAGCGCAGTACGACAGCCCGCAGGGCGTCGTTGTGAGCGGTCGAGTGCCGTACGCCCACCCGAGGGGCGTCGTCGTGACCGGCCGGGCCGCGGCAGCGCCGCTCGCCCGGCCGCGCCGTGAAGACCGTGCTGTGAACGCTGTGATGAGCCATTCCGGAAGGGGACCGCACCGATGAGCCGCCGTTACGACTGTGCCGACGCCGGGGACCGCGCCACCGGCCTGCGCGAGGCCGCCTCGGCCATTCGCCGGGGCGAACTCGTCGTGCTTCCCACCGACACCCTGTACGGGGTCGGTGCGGACGCCTTCTCGCCGGAGGCCGTCGGCGACCTGCTGGCCGCCAAGGGCCGTGGCCGCAACATGCCCTCGCCCGTGCTGGTCGGCTCGCCGACCACCCTGCACGGCCTGGTCACCGACTTCTCCGAGCAGGCCTGGGAGCTGGTCGACGCGTTCTGGCCGGGCGGGCTCACCCTCGTCGCCAAGCACCAGCCCTCGCTGCGCTGGGACCTCGGCGAGACCCGCGGCACCGTCGCCGTCCGGATGCCGCTGCACCCGGTCGCCATCGAGCTGCTGAACGCCACCGGCCCGCTCGCCGTCTCCAGCGCCAACAAGACCGGCGGCCCGTCCCCGGCCACCTGCGACGAGGCGCAGGCGCAGCTCGGCGACGCCATCTCGGTCTACCTGGACGGCGGACAGGCGGACCACGCGACCGCCTCGTCCATCGTCGACGTCACGGGCAAGGTCCCGGTCCTGCTGCGGGCGGGCGCGATCAGCGTCGAGCAGCTGAGGGAGGTCGTCCCCGACCTGGAGGCCGGCAGTTGACGCCGATCGCCTCGCTCCACGCCGGGCCCGGCATAGCGCCGTACCTGAGCGTGGGCCCCAGGCCGCTGGACCACTTCCGGATCCTGTTCGTCTGCACCGGCAACATCTGCCGCTCGCCGATCGCCGAGCGGCTCACCCGGCGTGAGCTGGACACCCGGCTCAGCCCCCGGGTGGCCGGCCGGATCCTGGTGGAGAGCGCCGGCACCTGGGGCCACGTGGGCGCGCCGATGGAGGACCACGCCGCGACCGTCCTGGACGAGTACGGCGCCGACAGCGGCGGCTTCACCGGCCGCGAGCTGCTGGACGAGCACGTGGTCGAGGCCGACCTGGTGCTCACCGCGACCCTGGACCACCGCGCCCAGGTCATCTCGATGGGCCACGAGGCGGGACTGCGCACCTTCACCCTGAAGGAGTTCACCCGCCTGGTGCGGACGATAGACCCGGGCACCCTGCCCGACCCGCGCCGCGGCGCCGACGTCACCGAGCGCGCCCGCGCCCTGGTCCGGGCGGCCGCCGCGCTGCGCGGCTGGCTGCTCGCCGCCACCCCGGAGTCCGACGAACTGGACGACCCGTACGGGGCCCCGATCGGCATGTTCCGCAACTGCGGCGAGGAGATATTCCACGCGGTCGACCCGGTGGTCACCGCGCTCACCGGCGTGCCCGCGCTGCGCTGACCGCCCGCGCCGCGAGCGGGCCCGGAGGCCCCCTGACGGCCCCCCGGCGGCCCGGGGACGGCCCGCGGCGGCCGAGCGCCGAATGGCCCCGCGCCGACGAGCCGCCCGGCCCGGCCGGTCCTACGCTGGAGGAACCCACCCTTCCCGGCCCACGCCGGGAGGCGCCCCCACGCCGCCCCGGAGCCCCGCCATGACCGTCACCGACGCCCCGACCGGCCCGACCGCGACCAGAGGGCGCCCGTGGGCCTCCGAGGCACTGCACCGGGCCGATCCGCAGGTGGCCGACCTGCTGGCGGCCGAGGCCGAGCGGCGGGCCGAGACGGTCCAGCTGCTGGCGGGGGAGAACCTGACCTCCCCGGCCGTCCTGGCGGCGCTGACCGGGCCGCTGATCGACAAGTACGCCGAGGGCTACCCGGGCCGCCGGCACCACACCGGCTGCGCGCTGGCGGACGCCGCCGAGCTGCTGGCGATCGACCGGGCCCGTGAGCTGTTCGCCGCCCCGCACGCCAACGTCCAGCCCCGGTCGGCGACTTCGGCGATGCTGGCGGCGTACGCGGCGCTGCTGCGGCCCGGCGACGGGGTGCTGGCGATGTCGCTGGAGCACGGCGGCCACCTCAGCTGCGGCTCGCGGGCCAACTTCTCCGGCCGCTGGTTCGCCTTCACCGGGTACGGGGTGCGCGAGGCCGACGGCCTGATCGACCTCGACCAGGTGCGCGACCTGGCCCGCGAGCACCGCCCGAAGGCGATCGTGGCGGGCTCGATCTCGCACCCCCGGCACCCGGACTGGGCCGCCTTCCGGGAGATCGCCGACGAGGTGGACGCCTACCTGATCGCCTCGGTCGCCCAGACCGCCGGCCTGGTCGCGGCCGGGGTGGCGCCCTCCCCGGTGCCGTACGCGGACGTCACCGTGGCGGCCACCCACAAGCTGCTGCGCGGCCCGCGCGGGGGCCTGCTGCTGTCCACCGCGGAGCTGGCCGAGCGGATCGACCGGGCGGTGTTCCCGTTCACCCAGGGCGGGGCGGCGATGAACGAGGTGGCCGGCAAGGCGGTGGCGCTGGCCGAGGCGGCGACGCCCGCCTACCGGGCGTACGCGCAGCGGACGGTGGACGGGGCGCGGGTGCTGGCGACAGGGCTCGCGGCGGCCGGGATGCGCCCGCTGACCGGCGGTACCGACACCCACCTGGTGACGGCGGACGTGAGCCCCTTGGGCGTCACCGGCGCGGAGGCCGAACGGCGCTGCGCCGCGGCCGGACTGCTGCTCGGCAAGTGCGCGCTGCCCTACGACCCGGCGCCGGCCGCCGAGGCCTCCGGGATCAGGCTGGGCACCGGCACGGTGACCAGCCAGGGGATGGGCGGGGCGGAACTCGCCGAGCTCGCCGGGCTGATCGCCCAGGTGCTCGCCGGGGGCACGGGCGCGCGGGTGGCGAACCGGGTCCGGGAGCTGGCCCTGTCCTTCGCCGACCGGCGGTGACGAGAGCGTCGTCGACGGATATTCGGATCTCCTACCCGGGAGAGCGAACCGCGATGCATGCCTTGAGCGTCCGACTCAATAAGGTGTGGGGCGTGGCGACGCACCTCGAACCCCGGGAACGCAGGGGAGTACCTTCGGTACCTCCCCGTTGGACAGTGACGCAGGAGGCCGGTGGTGCGTGAGTATCTGCTGGTGCTGTTCTGCACCGCCGCCGTCACCTACCTGTTGACCGGCCCGGTCCGGAAGTTCGCCATCGCGGCGGGCGCCATGCCGCCGGTCCGCGCCCGGGACGTGCACCGCGAGCCGACGCCGCGGCTCGGCGGGATCGCGATGTTCGGCGGGCTGTGCGCGGGCATCCTGGTCGCCTCCCAGCTGGACAACCTGAGCAAGGTGTTCTCCCAGGGCACCGACATCCGCGCGCTGCTGTCCGGCGCCGGGATCATGTGGCTGCTCGGGGTGCTCGACGACAAGTGGGGCGTGGACGCGCTGGTGAAGCTCGGCGGCCAGATGATCGCCGCCGGTGTGATGGTCTGGCAGGGCGTCACGGTGATCACCCTCCCGGTGCCCGGTGTCGGCGCGGTCGCGGTGAGCCCCACGCAGGGCATGGTCATCTCGGTCACCCTGGTCGTCGTCATGGTCAACGCGGTGAACTTCATCGACGGCCTGGACGGCCTGGCGGGCGGCATGGTCTGCATCGCCGCGATGGCGTTCTTCCTGTACAGCTACCGGCTCTGGTACGGCTACACGATCACCGACGCGGCGCCCGCGGTGCTGTTCAGCGTGCTGCTGATCGGCATGTGCCTGGGCTTCCTGGCGCACAACATGCACCCCGCGCGGATCTTCATGGGCGACTCCGGCTCGATGATGCTGGGCCTGATGCTGGCGGTGGCCGCGATCTCCATCACCGGCCGCGTCGACCCGGACCTGATCAGCAGCGAGACCGGTTCGCAGACCGCGACCGTGCACGCCCTGGTGCCGATCTACATCCCGCTGCTGCTGCCGCTGACGGTCATCGCGCTGCCGCTGGCGGACCTGCTGCTCGCGGTGGTGCGCCGCACCTGGGCCGGCCAGTCGCCGTTCGCCGCGGACAAGCGCCACCTGCACCACCGGCTGCTCCAGGTCGGGCACTCGCACAGCCGTGCGGTGCTGATCATGTACTTCTGGGCCGCGCTGATCGCCTTCGGCACGGTGGCCTTCTCGGTCACCAACACCGGCCGCACGGTGGTGCTGACGCTCGCCGGGCTCTGCCTGGTCGGCCTGGTGGTGCTGCTGACGCCGCAGTTCCGGCCGCGCGCGCCGAGGGCGGTGCAGTCCTTCGTCCCGCCGCGCTACCGGCGCCGTCCGTCCGCCCCCATGGCTGAACTGTCGGCAAAGGACAAGCAACTTCTTGGTGAAGCCGACCGGGGAGCCTCCGCGCTCGACGACCACGGCCGGGCCAGCGGCCGTCGCTAGCAAGGCAGTTGATGTTCGGTCAAATGGCCTCACCCGTTCGGCTGCACCGTTGCGCCGTCGGTGTGACAGGTGCCACACATTCATGGTAAAGCTCTCATCAAATAGTTTGTGATACCGTTCACGAGTACCGAGAACACGCCGAAAGACCTGACAGGTGGAGGACTTCCGTCCCTGGTCGGTCTCCCTCGACGGGCCCGCCGCTCCAGCGGGCGGCCCGGGCGGCGGCCTCTCGGTCCGGTGTCACCCACCACCTTCTGTGCCCCGTCCCCCGTCACATCGACATGCCGCCGGAGCTGCCGACATGCCGTCCACCGACGCCCGGATCCTCCGAGGCGCCGCGATTCCCACTGCGGCCGCCGGGATCATCGCCATGGCGATCTCGTTCGCCGTCGCCGGTGGGAAGGGGCTGCTCGGCGCCCTCTTCGGCGCACTCCTGGTGATGGCCTTCTTCAGCTTCGGCCAGGTCGCGCTCGACCGGCTGACCAGGTCGAACCCGCACATCATGATGGCCGCGGCGCTGCTCGTGTACACCACGCAGATCCTGCTGGTCGGCATCGTGCTGGCGGTCTTCAAGAACACCGAGCTCTTCAACCGGCAGGCCTTCGCCTTCACCCTGCTCGGCTGCGCGCTGATCTGGACGGGGTTCCAGGTGCGCGGTGCGCTGAAGGCCAAGACCTTCTACGTCGACCCCGACGCCTCCGAAAGCAAGGGCGACAAGCCCTCCGACTCGGGGCGTCAACAGTGACGAGCCCTGGCTGTCCCCCCAACGAGGGGGGCGGTGTTTATGCCGCACTGACGGACTGCTATCGTCCGTCGCAACAACGGAGTACGGGAAGCGGCCAGGTCTGTCCGAACAGCGGACGGATCGCCCCCCGGATCCGCGCAGTCTTCGATGATCCCGCTGTGGTGCGGCGCACCGGCGCGCGGGATCCGCGAGAAACCCATCAAGTTCCAGTGCCGCTCCGTGGCCGCAGGCCACGCCGACACACCGAGGTTGCCGTAACCATGCGTCACGACGAAGGAGTCCGTGGTGAGTGCTGATCAGCTCACGTTCCTCGCCTCAGGCAGTTGCCACTTCGGGGACGCTGGCTGCGGCTTCCCGGCCCCGGGTCTGAACGAGTTCCAGTTCAAGCCGATCTTCTCGATCGGCAGCATCGAGTTCAACAAGCCGATGCTGCTGTCGGTCATCGTTGCTCTGCTGGTCGTCGTCTTCTTCTGGGCCGCCTTCGCCAAGCCGCGCCTGGTCCCCGGCAAGCTGCAGCTCGTCGGCGAGATCGGCTACGACTTCGTCAAGCGCTCCATCGTGCTGGAGACGATCGGCAAGAAGGGCGAGAAGTACGTCCCGATGCTCGTCTCGATGTTCTTCTTCATCTGGCTGATGAACATCATGTCGATCATCCCCTTCGCGCAGTTCCCCGTCTCGGCGGCGATCGCGTTCCCGGCCGGCCTCGCGGCGGTCGTGTGGATCACCTACATGACGCTGACCTTCAAGAAGCACGGCTTCGTCGGCGGTCTGAAGAACCTCTGCTGGCCCTCGGGCATCCCCGGCTGGGTCATGTTCATCCTGGTGCCGATCGAGTTCTTCTCGAACATCTTCGTGCGCCCCTTCACGCTCGCGGTCCGAGCCTTCGCGAACATGTTCGCCGGCCACCTGCTGATCGTGATGTTCTCCATCGCCTCCTGGTACCTGCTCAGCCCGACCCTGGGCGCGCTCTACGGCTCGGCCTCGTTCATCGTCGCCGTCGCGCTGACCGCCTTCGAGCTGCTGGTCCAGTTCCTGCAGGCCTACATCTTCGTGATGCTGGCCAGCAGCTACATCGCCGGTGCCCTCGAAGAGGCGCACTGAGCCAGGGGGCTTCGGCCCTCCCTGAACCAACCTCTCCGGATTGCCCGGTGGCCAATCACCACCGGTTCACCACCCCTGCAAAGGACAACGTCAATGAGCATCCTCGCTGAGGGCAACGTCTACGGTTCCGTCGCCTCCATCGGCTACGGCCTCGCCGCGATCGGCCCCGGCATCGGCGTCGGTCTGATCTTCGGCAACGGTGTCCAGGCCATGGCCCGTCAGCCCGAGGCTGCCGGCCTGATCCGCTCCAACATGTTCATCGGCTTCGCGCTGACCGAGGCGCTCGCCCTCATCGGCATCGTCATGCCGTTCGTCTTCGGCAACAAGTAATCCTGCCGCAGACCCATTCGAGGAAGGTCCAGATATGAGCATCGCGGTTACGCTCGCGGCCGAGGAGAAGATGAACCCTCTCCTCCCCGCGTGGCCCGAGATCATCATCGGCCTGCTCTGCTTCTTCATCGTCTTCGGTCTCCTCGGCAAGAAGCTCCTCCCCAGCATCGAGAAGGTGCTGTCGGAGCGTCGGGACGCCATCGAGGGCGGCATGGAGCGCGCCGAGGCCGCTCAGGCGGAGGCCCAGGCCCTGCTTGAGCAGTACCGCGCCGAGCTCGCCGAGGCGCGTCACGAGGCTGCCCGCATCGTCGAGCAGGCTCGCGAGCAGGGCGCTGCCCAGCTCACCGAGATGCGCGAGGAGGGCCAGCGTCAGCGCGAGGCCATCGTCGCCGCCGGCCACGCGCAGATCGAGGCCGACAAGAAGCAGGCGACTGCCGTCCTGCGCCAGGACGTGGGTTCGCTGGCCTCCCAGCTGGCTTCCCGCATCGTGGGCGAGTCCCTCGAGGACAGCGCTCGGCAGAGCGGCGTGATCGACCGCTTCCTGGACGAGCTGGAGGCCAAGGCCGCCGTTGCTCAGGGCGCGGCCAAGTGATCGGCGCCAGCCGCGAGGCCCTCGCCGCCGGCCGGCAGAACCTGGAGAGCCTGACCGACTCCACCTCGGTGGACGCGGCCAAGCTCGCCGAGGAGCTCACCGCCGTCACGGCCGTGCTGGACCGTGAGGTGTCGCTGCGCCGTGTCCTGACCGACCCGTCCCGGTCGGGTCAGGACAAGGCCCAGCTGGTCTCCTCGCTGCTGACCGGTCAGGTCTCCGGCGAGACCGTCGACCTCGTCTCCGGTCTGGTCCGCTCCCGCTGGTCGGGCTCGCGCGACCTGGTGGACGGGACCGAGGAGCTGGCCGCGTACGCCGAGGTCATCGCGGCGGACAGGGCAGGCGCCCTGGACGACGTCGAGGACGAGCTGTTCCGGTTCAGCCGGGTGGTGAGCGGCTCGCACGAGCTGCGCGCCGCGCTGACCGAGCCGAAGGCCGGCATCGCCCCGAAGGCCGCGCTGATCAAGAAGCTGCTCGGCGGCCGCGCCCACGCGGGCACCGTCCGGCTGGTCACGGCCATCGTCAACGCGCCGCGTGGCCGTAGCCTGGAGCAGGGCCTGGAGTCCTACTCGAAGCTCGCCGCCGCGCGCCGCGGCCGCGTGGTGGCCCTGGTCACCACCGCGGTGCCGCTGTCGGACACCCAGAAGGAGCGCCTGTCCGGTGCTCTGGGCCGGATGTACGGCCGCCAGGTCCACCTGAACATCGACGTCGACCCCGAGGTCGTCGGCGGTGTCCGGGTGCAGGTCGGCGACGAGATCATCGACGGCACCGTGTCGAGCCGCCTCGAAGGCGCTCGCCAGTCGCTCGAAGGCTGAGCACACCGAAGCAGCAGCACATCCGACCCTCGGTCGGGAAACCGGCTCCCCAAGGAGCCGGCACATCGGACGGCCGGTTCGGCAGACCCGGCCGAGAGTCGAATACTTGCGGCCCTCAATGGCGGGCCGAGGATCGCAAACTAGGAGAGCAGGGAAGCCTGATGGCGGAGCTTACGATCCGTCCGGAGGAGATCCGGGACGCGCTGGCCGACTTTGTCCAGTCGTACCAGCCGGACGCCGCTTCTGTGGAAGAGGTCGGCACGGTCACTGACGCGGCGGACGGCATCGCGCATGTCGAGGGCCTGCCCTCGGTCATGGCGAACGAGCTGCTGAGGTTCGAGGACGGCACGCTCGGCCTCGCGCTGAACCTCGACACCCGCGAGATCGGTGTCGTCATCCTCGGTGAGTTCGGTGGCATCGAAGAGGGCCAGACCGTGCGCCGCACCGGCGAGGTCCTCTCGGTTCCGGTCGGCGACGGCTACCTCGGCCGCGTCGTGGACCCGCTGGGCAACCCGATCGACGGTCTGGGCGACATCGCCTCCAGCGGCCGCCGCGCCCTGGAGCTGCAGGCCCCCGGCGTCATGGCCCGCAAGTCGGTCAAGCAGCCGCTGCAGACCGGCATCAAGGCCATCGACTCGATGACCCCGATCGGCCGTGGCCAGCGTCAGCTGATCATCGGTGACCGCCAGACCGGCAAGACCGCGGTGGCCGTCGACACGATCATCAACCAGCGCGACAACTGGCGCTCGGGCGACCCGGAGAAGCAGGTCCGCTGCATCTACGTCGCCGTGGGCCAGAAGGGCTCCACCATCGCGTCCGTCCGCGGCGCCCTGGAGGAGGCCGGCGCGCTGGAGTACACCACCATCGTGGCTGCTCCCGCCTCCGACCCGGCCGGCTTCAAGTACCTCGCCCCGTACACCGGTTCGGCCATCGGCCAGGAGTGGATGTACGACGGCAAGCACGTCCTGATCATCTTCGACGACCTGTCGAAGCAGGCCGAGGCCTACCGCTCCGTGTCGCTGCTGCTGCGCCGTCCGCCGGGCCGCGAGGCCTACCCGGGTGACGTCTTCTACCTGCACTCCCGCCTGCTGGAGCGTTGCGCCAAGCTGAACGACGCCCTGGGCGGCGGCTCGATGACCGGTCTGCCGATCATCGAGACCAAGGCCAACGACGTCTCGGCGTACATCCCGACCAACGTCATCTCCATCACCGACGGCCAGTGCTTCCTGGAGTCCGACCTGTTCAACGCCGGCATCCGCCCGGCCGTGAACGTCGGTATCTCGGTCTCCCGCGTCGGTGGCTCCGCCCAGATCAAGGCCATGCGCTCGGTCGCCGGCCGTCTGCGTCTGGACCTCGCCCAGTACCGCGAGCTGGAGGCCTTCGCGGCCTTCGGTTCCGACCTGGACGCGGCCTCCAAGGCCCAGCTGGAGCGCGGTGCGCGCATGGTCGAGCTGCTGAAGCAGGGCCAGTACCAGCCGTTCCCGGTCGAGGAGCAGGTCGTCTCCATCTGGGCCGGCACCACCGGCAAGCTGGACGACGTCCCGGTCGCCGAGATCCGTCGCTTCGAGCGCGAGTTCCTGGACCACGTGCGCCTCCAGCACAAGGACCTGCTCGCGGGCATCGTCGAGACCGGTCTGCTCGCCGAGGGCACCGTCGACGCGCTGACCACGGCCATCGACGCCTTCAAGCAGGGCTACCAGACCGCCGACGGCAAGCTGCTCTCCGAGCAGGCCTGAGTCCGGTAGCGAGGGAAAGGACGTAACGACCCATGGGAGCACAGCTTCGGGTCTACAAGCGCCGGATCCGCTCTGTCACCGCGACGAAGAAGATCACCAAGGCGATGGAGATGATCTCCGCGTCGCGCATCGTCAAGGCGCAGCGCGCGGTGGCCGCCTCCACTCCGTACGCCGATGAGCTCACCCGTGCGGTGACGGCGGTGGCCACCCGGTCCAACGCCAAGCACCCGCTCACCACCGAGAACCCGAGCGCCTCGCGCGCCGCCGTCCTGCTGATCACGGCGGACCGCGGCCTGGCGGGCGGTTACTCGACCAACGCCATCAAGGCCGCGCAGGCGCTCAGCGAGCGTCTGCGGGCCGAGGGCAAGGACGTGGTGACGTACATCGTCGGCCGCAAGGGCGTCTCGTACTACACGTTCCGCGGCTTCGACATCGCGGAGTCGTGGACGGGCTTCTCGGACAAGCCGACCTACGGCGACGCGAAGACCGTGGCGGCGGACCTGATCGAGGCCTTCACGGCCGAGACGGGCGGCGTGGACGAGCTCCACCTGATCTCGACCAAGTTCGTGTCGATGCTGACGCAGAACGCGGTCGAGGCCCGGCTGCTGCCGCTGAAGCTGGACGAGGTCCAGCTCAGCGACGACAAGCCGGCCAAGGCGGAGATCTTCCCGCTGTACGACTTCGAGCCGTCGGCGGAGGGCGTGCTGGACGCGCTGCTGCCGCGGTACGTCGAGAGCCGGATCTACAACGCGCTGCTGCAGTCGGCCGCCTCCGAGCACGCCGCCCGCCGCCGCGCGATGAAGAGCGCGACGGACAACGCCGGCGAGCTCATCAAGTCGCTCACGCGGCTTGCCAACTCGGCCCGTCAGGCCGAGATCACCCAGGAAATCAGCGAGATCGTCGGCGGTGCCAACGCCCTCGCCGACGCTAGCCGCGGGAGCGAATGAGAATGACCACCACTGTTGAGCCGACCACGGCGACGGGCCGCGTCGCGCGGGTCATCGGCCCGGTCGTCGACGTGGAGTTCCCCGTCGACGCTATTCCGAACATGTTCAACGCCCTGCACGTCGAGGCGGAGAACCCCGACGGCTCGGGCAAGAAGACCCTGACCCTCGAGGTCGCCCAGCACCTGGGCGACGGCATGGTCCGCGGCATCTCGATGCAGCCGACCGACGGTCTGGTCCGTGGCACCCAGGTCACCGACACCGGTGCCGCCATCTCGGTGCCCGTCGGCCAGATCACCAAGGGCAAGGTCTTCAACGCCCTCGGCGACGTGCTGAACGTGGACCAGAAGGAGTTCGACCAGCAGGTCGAGGTCCGCTGGCCGATCCACCGCAAGGCGCCGGAGTTCAAGGACCTCGAGTCCAAGACCGAGATGTTCGAGACCGGCATCAAGGTCATCGACCTCCTCACCCCGTACGTCCAGGGTGGCAAGATCGGTCTGTTCGGTGGTGCCGGTGTCGGCAAGACCGTTCTGATCCAGGAGATGATCTACCGCGTCGCCGAGAACTTCGGTGGTGTGTCGGTGTTCGCCGGCGTCGGCGAGCGCACCCGTGAGGGCAACGACCTCATCGACGAGATGGTCGACTCGGGCGTTCTGGACAAGACCGCGCTGGTCTTCGGCCAGATGGACGAGCCGCCGGGCACCCGTCTGCGCGTCGCGCTCTCCGCGCTGACCATGGCGGAGTACTTCCGTGACGTCGAGAAGCAGGACGTGCTCCTCTTCATCGACAACATCTTCCGGTTCACCCAGGCCGGTTCCGAGGTGTCGACCCTGCTCGGCCGCATGCCCTCCGCGGTGGGCTACCAGCCGAACCTGGCCGACGAGATGGGCCTCCTCCAGGAGCGCATCACCTCGACCCGCGGTCACTCGATCACCTCGATGCAGGCGATCTACGTCCCCGCGGACGACCTGACCGACCCGGCCCCGGCCACCACCTTCGCCCACCTGGACGCGACGACCGTTCTGTCGCGCCCGATCTCGGAGAAGGGCATCTACCCGGCCGTCGACCCGCTGGACTCCACGTCCCGCATCCTCGACCCGCGGTACATCGCGCAGACCCACTACGACACGGCCCTCCGTATCAAGGGGATCCTGCAGAAGTACAAGGACCTCCAGGACATCATCGCGATCCTCGGTATCGACGAGCTGTCCGAGGAGGACAAGGTCACGGTCCACCGTGCCCGTCGCATCGAGCGCTTCCTCTCGCAGAACACCTACGTGGCGAAGCAGTTCACCGGTGTCGAGGGTTCGACCGTGCCGCTGTCGGAGACCATCGAGGCCTTCAACGCGATCGCGGACGGCAAGTACGACTCCATCCCGGAGCAGGCCTTCTTCATGTGCGGTGGCATCGAGGACCTCGAGAAGAACGCCGCCGAGCTGGCGAAGAAGTAGTCGCGGCCGGTAGCAGCTGAGTGACCGTGAGGGGTGGCCCCGAGCCCGGGACCACCCCTCGCGTCGCATCGGCTGTGATTCCGGTCAAATCCGTGCCGCCGGTTTCATGCCGGAGGCGCGCGGCCGTTATTCTTACCGAAACTCCCGAGTAATCGGGGGTTGCATGAGCCTAGGAGCCCACGTTGGCTGAGCTGCACGTCGAGCTGGTCGCAGCCGACCGCAAGGTGTGGTCCGGTGCGGCCACCATCGTCGTCGCCCGTACGGCCTCCGGCGACACCGGCATCATGCCGGGTCACACCCCGGTGCTGAGCGTGCTGGAGACCGGTCCGGTCACCATTCGCACGGCGGACGGCGGCACCGTGATCGCCGCGGTGCACGGCGGCTTCATCTCCTTCGCCGACAACAAGCTGTCTCTGCTCGCGGAGATCGCCGAGCTGGCGGACGAGATCGACGTCGCCCGTGCCGAGCGCGCGCTGGAGAAGGCCAAGTCGGGCCTGGACGAGCACGCCGAGCGGCGCGCCGAGGTCCGCCTGTTCGCGGCGCGCGGCCTCAAGGCCCACGTCTGAGTGCGCCAAGACCCTGGTTCAGCGGGGTCGACCGACGGTCCCGGGGACGCGTGAGCGTGACCCCGGGACTGTCGTCGTAGTTGGTAGGTCAACGCGGTCGCTTGATACGACCGATACGGGGAACGCGGGTAGCGAGGAGGTAGGTGAGCATGGTCCTCGCGCTTGTGGTGTGTGCGGCGGTCGTGGCGCTGGGTGTGATCGGCCTGGTGGCGTTCGCGGTACGACGCCGCCTGATCCAGCGGGTCGGCGGCACGTTCGACTGCAGTTACCGACTCAAAATGCCCGCCGACGCCTCGACGCAGCCCGACCTCGACGAGAACGGCAAACCCACCTCGGCCCCGGTCCCCCAGACCGACGGCAAGGGGTGGGTTTTTGGTATCGGCCGCTACAGCGGTGACTCGATCGAGTGGTTCCGGGTCTTCTCGTACGCCCCGCGCCCGCGCAGGGTGCTGCCGCGCCGGGAGATCGAGGTGCTCGGCCGGCGCTACCCGGAGGGCCAGGAGGAGCTCGCCCTGCTCTCCGGCTCGGTGGTGCTGCGCTGCCTGCACAACGGGGAGCCGCTGGAGCTGGCGATGAGCGAGGACGCGCTCACCGGCTTCCTCGCCTGGCTGGAGGCCGCCCCGCCCGGGCAGAGGGTCAACGTCGCGTAGCGGGGATCGCCGAGCTCGGGGTTAACGCCGCCTAACCCGTCCGGCTACGCTGGCCGCATGGTGAATCTGACGCGTATCTACACCCGTACCGGCGACGACGGCACCACCGCGCTGGGCGACATGAGCCGGACCACCAAGACCGACCCCCGCCTGGTCGCGTACGCCGACACCAACGAGGCGAACGCGGCGATCGGCGTGGCCGTCGCCGCCGGATCGCTGCCCGAGGACATCGTCACGGTGCTCGTCCGGATCCAGAACGACCTGTTCGACGTCGGCGCGGACCTGTCCACGCCGGTGGTCGAGGACCCGAAGTACCCGCCGCTGCGGGTGCTGCCGTCGTACGTCGACCGGCTGGAGGGGGACTGCGACCACTACCTGGAGCAGTTGGAGAAGCTGCGCAGCTTCATCCTGCCCGGCGGTACGCCCGGCGCGGCCTACCTGCACCTGGCCTGCACGGTGGTGCGGCGGGCCGAGCGGGCCACCTGGGCGGCGATCGCGGAGTACGGGGACAGCGTCAACCCGCTGACCGCGAAGTACTTGAACCGGCTCTCCGACCTGCTGTTCATCCTGGCCCGGGCGGCCAACAAGGAGCGCGGCGACGTGCTCTGGGTGCCGGGCGAGAACCGCTAGCGGGCCCTCGGAACCGCAGGCAGGCTTCTCAGAGCCGCTTCTCCGGGACGCCGGCGACGGGCTGTTCGGCGATCGGGTCGTCCGCGTCCTGCTCGCCGGCCGGCGGCTGCTTCGGCCAGAGCGTGTAGCTGACGGCGACGACCACGTTGACCACGGCGGCGATGCCCAGCTTGAGGTACCACTGGAGGAAGGTGTCGAAGTGCGCGGAGCCTCCCGACAGCGGCACCAGCAGGGTGATCAGGCTCAGCGTGATCGCGGCCGAGACCACCGTGCGGCGGCAGATCTGCCACTCGTACCGGGACCGCGCCAGGCCGTACTTGGGTGAGGGCGGCGGCTTGGGGCCGCCGGCGAAGCGGTACATGAAGTGCCGGTCGGCCCAGCGGACCAGCGAGGGCCCGTACCCGATCGAGAAGCCCGCGTAGCTCGCCGCGAGGGCGTGCGTCCAGCTCGCGGCGGCGCCGCCGCGCAGGTCGAGCACGGTGAGCACGTACAGGGTGAGGTCCACCACCGGCAGGCCGACCAGCAGGGCGGTGCTGGTGCGGCGCCACCGCAGCAGGTAGCGGGCGGTGAGGCCGAGGCCGAGCAGGATCCAGAAGGAGATCTCGGCCGCGACGATGAGGGTGACGATCACGTTGTGCTCCCGGGCGGTCGGCGGTGCCTCCAGCCTGGCGCGCGGGCGTGGCCGCGTCGTCGTCGCCGGGTGCCGTCCCGGCCTGCACCTTTCGATGTACGGCGGCTCCTCCGGGGACCGGAGCCGGGCGGCGCCCGGGGATGGTGAGATGGAGGTGTGCTGAGACCGACCCTCACCCCGCGCCAGGAGGACCGGGGGATCGCCCTGCTCGGTCTGCTCGGCGGAGCGCTGCTGATCGCGCTCCAGGTCTACGACAACTCCTCGCGGATCCCGCGCGGGGCGGTGGTGCCGGCGCTGCTGGTGATGGCGGTGCTGGAGCTGTTCCGCCGGACCAGGCCGGTGCTCACCACGACGCTGGGCGGGCTCGCCTTCGGGTACAGCATCTTCACCGGCGCCCTGCTGGCGACCAGCCTGATGTACACCGACCTGCTCTACGCGGCGGTGCTCTACGGGACCCCGAGAATGTCCCGGATCCTGCACCTGACCGGCACGGGCTCGGTGCTGGTGCTGTCCACCCTGGTGCTGATCTACAGCGACGCCTCGAACGCGGTGGCGGTGGTGGTGCTCACCGTGCTGATCTACCTGGCGCCGGTCTGGACCGGGGACGTGGTCCGCAAGCACCGCGACCGGGCGGTGAGCGAGCGGCTGCGGGCCGAACAGACCGCGCTGCTCTCGGAGATGGACCGGCGGGAGGCCGTTGTCGCCGAACGAGCCAGGATGGCAAGGGAGTTGCACGACGTGGTGGCCAACCACCTGTCGGCGATCGCGATCCACGCGACCGGCGCGCAGTCCGTCGCCCGGCGCCGCCGGCTGGCCGGGGACGACCCGCTGGTGGAGGTGCTGGCGGTGATCCGGGAGAGCAGCGTCCAGGGTTTGGCCGAAATGCGCCGCATGATCGGACTGCTGCGCGACAGCGGCGGGGGAGAGGCGGACGAGTCGTACGCGGCGCCCGACCTGGCCGCCGTGGACGCCCTGCTGGCCAAGGCCCGGGCGGCCGGCCAGGACGTCGGGCTGGACTTCGAACTCGCCGAGCGGGGCGAGCGCGGGGAGGTCCCGGTGCCGGTCCGGCTGGCCGCGTACCGGATCGTCCAGGAGTCGCTGACCAACGCGCTCAAGCACGCCGGGCCCGGACTGGTCAGCGTGCGGCTGGAGTTCGGCCCCGAGGAACTGCGGATCGCCGTCGACAGCCCGTACCGGCACGGACCGGGCCGCGAACTGCCCGGCGCCCGGGCCGGGCTGGTCGGCATGGCGGAGCGGGCCGGGCTGCTCGGCGGCAGCTTCGAGGCGGGGCCGCGGAACGACTACTGGAGCGTGCGCGCGGTGCTGCCGCGCGGGCGGGAGAGCGGGGCAGGGGCATGACGATCCGGGTGCTGGTGGCCGAGGACCAGGCGGCGGTACGGGCGGCGCTGGTGATGATCCTGCGGGCGGAGCCGGACATCGAGGTGGTCGGGCAGGCCGCCGACGGCGAGGAGGCCGTCCGGCTGGCGCTGGAGCTGCGGCCCGACGTGGTGCTGATGGACGTGCAGATGCCCCGGCTGGACGGCGTCTCGGCGACCCGGCAGGTGGTCGCCGCCGGCGCCGGCCAGGTGCTCGTGCTGACCACCTTCGACCTGGACGAGTACGTCTACGGCGCGCTGCGGGCCGGCGCGGCCGGGTTCCTGCTCAAGGACCTGGAGGCGGACACCCTGGTCGAGGGCGTCCGGACGGTGGCGCGCGGGGACGGCATGCTGGCGCCCTCGGTGACCAGGCGGCTGATCGGCGCCTTCGCCCGGCCGGACCGGGCGGTCGGGCCGGAGGCCAGGGAGGCGGTGGCCGGGCTGACCCCGCGTGAGCGGGAGGTGCTGGCCTGCATCGGGGCCGGGCTGTCCAACGGGGAGATCGCGGCCCGGCTGGAGATGGCGGAGGCGACCACCAAGACGCACGTCAGCCGGATCCTGGCGAAGCTGCGGCTGCGCAACCGGGTGCAGGCGGCGATCCTGGCGCAGGACCTCGGGCTGACCGGCTGACCGGCTGACCATCCGACCGCCCGATGGCCAGGTCGGCCGGTCCGGTCGGACGGCCCGATCGACCGGTCTGATCAGCTGGTCACGGCGGGTCTGGGTCGCCCGACCAGGTCGGGCGCAGATCACACTCCCGATTGACACCACGGGGCCGGATTGGGCATTAGAGTCCCGGCAACGAGCGACGCGGCTCTCCGGCGGTGACCCCTGCCCTGAGCCGCCTTCAGGGCCCGCCCCAGGGCGGCGACGGCATCGGGAGACCCAGCCATGAGCAATGCGTCCAGCAAGCAGATCGCCGTGATCGGTGCCGGCCTGATGGGCGCCGGCATCGCCCAGGTGTCCGCGCAGGCCGGCCACCCGGTGGTGCTGCGGGACGTCACCGAGGAGGCCCTGCAGCGCGGTCTCACGGGCATCCGCGCCTCCTACGCGAAGTTCGTCGCCAAGGGCCGGATGAGCGCCGAGGACGCCGAGGCCGCGCTGGGCCGGATCACCACCACCACCGACCTGGGCGCCGTCGCCGAGGCCGACATCGTGGTCGAGGCCGTGTTCGAGCAGTTCGAGGTCAAGGAGGGCGTCTTCCGGGAGCTCGACAAGCTCGCCAAGGACGGCGCGGTGCTGGCCTCCAACACCTCCGCCATCCCGATCACCCGGATCGCCGCCGCCACCCGGCGCCCCGAGTCGGTCGTCGGCGTGCACTTCTTCTCGCCGGTGCCGCTGATGAAGCTGGTCGAGCTGGTCCGCGGCTACAAGACCAGCGACGAGACCCTGGCCGCCGCCCGCGCCTTCGCCGAGGGCGTCGGCAAGGACGTCGTGGTGGTCAACCGGGACGTGGCCGGCTTCGTCACCACCCGCCTGATCACCGCGCTGGTCGTCGAGGCCGCCAAGCTGTACGAGTCGGGCGTCGCCACCGCCGAGGACATCGACACCGCCTGCCGCCTCGGTTTCGGCCACCCGATGGGCCCGCTGGAGACCGCCGACCTGACCGGCGTGGACATCCTGCTGCACGCCGCCCGCAACATCTACGACGAGACCCAGGACGAGAAGTTCGCCGCCCCGGAGATCATGGCCCGCATGGTCACCGCCGGCGACCTCGGCCGCAAGAGCGGCCGCGGCTTCTACCCGTACGAGGGCAAGTGAGCCCCCGCCGGAACGGGTGAACGACGACGCCCGGCGACCGGGCGGGCCGTGCGGCGGAACACCGTACGGCCCGCCCGCCCGGGGGCGGGTGAGTTTCCTCACGCCAGGTGCCGCAGACGGGTGATTTGGGCGGTAATCGAGCGTAGGTGTGGAGACTGACTGCGTATATTCCCTCGGACGAGTGAAGTTGCTTCAGATCTGGCCGGAACCAGCAACCTGCGCTGCTGGTTCGCCGTCAGAAGAGGGAGACCCGGCCCAGCACGACGAGGCTGAGACCGGACCCGGGCGAGGGGCCACGGCCCGCCCGGATGGACACCCCCACCCCCCGCCCCGGCACGGCCGGGTCGGACCACCCCCGTACCGGACCGGTCAGGCGAAGGAGGAGAGCATGCGCATCACCGGCGACCACAGGGCGCTGGCCATCGAAGGCCGCCTCGACGTGCGCACCGCCGCCGATGCGCGCGCCCGGCTGCACCAGGCCGTGGACGGCGGCCTCGGCGACCTCGTGCTCGACCTCGCCCGGCTGGAGTTCTGGGACGCCACCGGCCTCGGCGTGATCATGGGCACCCACCGCAGGGCCGGCCGGATCGGCCGGCGGCTGGTGCTGCGCTCCGTCCCGGCCCAGCTCCAGCGGCTGCTGGTGGCCACCAAGCTGCACCGCATCCTGGCCGTGGACGGCGTCACCGAGGCCCACGGGATCGCCCTCTAGGGCCTGCCCGGTCCTGCCCCCGCCCGGCCCCGGCCCTCGTTCGTCCCCTGCCTTCGTTCGGTCCCCGCCCGCTCTTCGTCCGGCTCCGACCCGGCTCCGACCCGGCTCTGACCGGCCGTCGCCCGGCCCCCGACCGGGCCGCCCCTGCGCGGGCGGGCCCGGATGTGCAAGAGTCTGCCCGTCAGATGACGGCCGCCCCAGCCAGCTGCCCCCAGCCCGCGCGCGGCCGCGACCGAGACGTCAGCCGCCGGCGCGGGACGCCGGCGGCCGAGCAGGATGCGGAGCAGAACGTGGCACAGCCAACCGGGGAGTTCCGGCAGGAGGCCGCCCGCACCCGCGGCGGCGAACTCGTCTCCGGCGCCCTGCTGGTCGGCGTCGGCGCCCCGGACGGCTCCGAGGTCAGGCCCTGCCCCGAGGAGTGGCGGCCCCGCCCGCGCCGGATCGAGCGCAGCGAGCCCGCCCGGGGCCCGGTCGGCGGCGTCGGCCGTGCGGTCGGCCCGCTCGCCCTCGGCGCCGGGCCCGCCGACCTGCCGCTGCTCGACCGCGAGGCCGACGTCGCCGAACTCCTCGGCCTGCTCGCCGAGGGCCGCTCGATACGCCTGGTCGGCCAGGCCGGCTCGGGCCGCAGCGCACTGCTGTCGGCCGTCGCCGAGGCCGCCGCCGACCTCGCCCCCGGCGGCGTCGTCCAGCTCTGCGGGCACCGCCGCACCGCCGCCGACCTGCTCCAGGACCTCTTCGCGGCCACCCACCACGCCCCCGGCTACCGGCCCGACCCGGGCCAGCTGGCCGTGCACCTCGCCGAGGTCGGCGCGATCGTGGTCGTCGACGGCGCGGAGCAGTCCGGCGCCGAGCTGGAGGACCTGCTCGCCCTCGCCCCCGGCTGCGCCTTCCTGATCTCCGCCGCCCCCGGGAGCCCGGCGCTGTCGCCCGGCTCCCGCTTGCAGGACCACCTCGTCGCCGGGCTCTCCCGCTCCGCCTGCCTCGCCCTCGCCGCCCGCCAGGCCGGGCGGCCGCTGGACGTCGAGGAGAAGGCCTGGGCGGTCGACCTCTGGTTCGAGTCCGAGGGGCTGCCGCTGCGCTTCGTCCAGGCCGCCGCGCTGCTGCGCCAGCGGGACGTGGCGGTGGACGCGCTGGTCGCCGCCGAGGAGGACCGGATGGGGGTCTTCGGCGCGGTCGAGGAGCCCGTCCACGACCCCGACCCGGCCGTCCGCGAGAACGCGCTGCGCCGTACCGTCCCGCTGCCGTCCGTCGCCGAGACCGCCTCACCCGCCGTCCGGCTCGCGGAGGGGCTCAGCGAGCCCGCCCAGGCCGTCCTGAGGCTCGCCGTCGCGCTCGGCGGCGAGTGCCCCACCGCGCCGCACCTGCCCGCGCTGATCGACGTCGGCCAGGGCGAGAGCGCCCTCGCCGAACTCGCCGACGCCGGGCTGGCGGTGTCCATCGGCGGGCACCACCGGCTGACCGCCGGGGTGCTGGACCTGCTCGCCCCGCACTGGCCGGCCCGCGGCTGCCTGGACGGCGCCGCCCAGCACTTCGCCTGGTGGGTCGGGCACAGCTCGGTGTCGCTGGAACAGGTCGCGGCCGAGGCGGAGGTGGTGGTCGGCGTGCTGGTCGCGGACCGGGAGGCAGGCCGGCACGACGCCGTCGTGCGCCTGGCCCGGGCGGCCGCGCCCGCGCTGGCGCTGGCGCTGCGCTGGGGCGCCTGGGAGCGGGTCCTGCAGCTGGGGCTGGAGGCGGCCCGCCGGACGGGCTCCGGCACCGACCAGGCCTGGTTCCACCACGAGGCGGGCGTGCACGCGTTCTGCGTCCGGGAGCCGTCCCGGGCGATGGCCGAGCTGGAGACGGCGCTCACCCTGCGGGCCGCCGCCGGCGAGCAGCGCGGCGTCGCGGCGGCCGGCCGGATGCTGGACCTGCTGCGCGCCGACGGGCGGCAGCTGCCGCCCGCCGCGTCCCCCGGGCCGGCGCCCGTGCGGCGGCCCGTGATCCGCGCGATAGCCAAGGTGCCGTCCAGCCTGCGCTCCGGGACGAGGCGCCGGGTGATCGCCGCGTCGGCGGCCGTCCTGGCGCTCGGGGCGCTCGGGACGGCGGTGGCGATGAGCGCCACCGGTCCGGAGCAGCACCCGGGCAACGACCCGCACACCCGGCTCGACGACCCCGACGGCGGGCAGGGCGGGCCGCTCCCGTCCCCGCACGTCGGTGTCCCGACCGCCGGCGCCGGTGCCACCGGTACGGGGGCGCCAGGGGCGGGGGCGCCGGGGACGGACGCGGGGGGCGGTCCGGCGGTGGGCGGGACCAGTCCGGAGCCGTCGGCGAGCGGTGGCGCCTCGCACTCGCCGAGCGCGTCGAAGAAGCCGGGCCGTGGGCCGAGCGAGACCGCGGGGGCCACCGAGCAGTCGCAGCAGTCGCAGCCGCCCGCACCGGGACAGTCGCAGCCGCCGGCCCAGCAGTCCGGCCCGCCGCCGGGCGGCAGCGGCGGCAGCGGTGGCGGCACCGGCGGTGGCAGTGCCGGCGGTGGCAACTCCGGGGGCACTCAGCCCGGCGGAGGCACCAGCACGCCGCCCCCGTCGAAGTCGTCGACCACGCAGCCCCCGGCGACCGCGACCACCCCGCCGCCCGCCACGACGGGCCCCTCGACCGGGACGTCCAGTCCTCCGCCGACGACGCCCTCGCCGTCCGCGAGCTGACCGGTCAGAACAGCTTGAGCTTGTCGTCGTCGATGCCGCGCAGCTCGTCGTAGTCCAGCACCACGCAGCCGATGCCCCGGTCGGTGGCCAGCACGCGGGCCTGGGGCTTGATCTCCTGGGCGGCGAAGATGCCCTTGACCGGGGCCAACAGCGGGTCCCGGTTGAGGAGTTCGAGGTAGCGGGTGAGCTGCTCGACGCCGTCGATCTCACCGCGGCGCTTGATCTCGACGGCCACCGTGGCGCCGTCCGAGTCGCGGCAGAGGATGTCGACCGGGCCGATCGCGGTGGGGTACTCGCGGCGGATCAGGGACCAGCCGGCGCCGAGCACCTCCATCCGGTCCGCGAGCAGCTCCTGGAGGTGCGCCTCGACGCCGTCCTTGATCAGGCCCGGGTCCACCCCGAGTTCGTGGGAGGAGTCGTGCAGCACCTCCTCCAGCGTGATGATGAGCTTCTCGCCGGCCTTGTTCTCCACCGTCCAGACCCCGTCCGCCTCCTTGAGGGCGCACGGCGGGGACATCCAGTTGAGCGGCTTGTAGGCGCGGTCGTCGGCGTGGATGCTGACGCTGCCGTCGGCCTTGACCAGGATGAGCCTGGTGGCGGAGGGCAGATGGGCGGAGAGCCGACCGGCATAGTCGACTGAGCAGCGGGCAATTACGAGACGCACGGTCGACCACGCTAGCCCACCGGGGCCAGTTGATGCGATTCCACGACGACCGGGTGAAGAAACCGGGAACCCCGCGAACATGGAGGTTCGGCAATTCCGCTCACCGCCCGTCGCGGTCTGGCGCCCGTCCCCTGGGGTCGCTACCGTACGTGACGGCACGCGTGCGGGATCGCTGTCAACGGGGACGGAGACTTCAGATGAACGATCCGACGGGATCCGGCCAATGTGGTGCACCGCCGGGTATTTCCGAAGCAATCCACAGGAATGACGGGCCCGTTCCGCCGTTGACTGCCACGCTGTTCCGAGCGCGGTCGGTGTCCGGGACGTCACGTCCCGTGGTGCCGCCGCTTTCGCAGGGTGTCAAAAACGCCCGTTCCACGGCGTTCCGGACACCACGCGCGATCCGCCCACCCTCACTGTGAGCTTGGACTACGCATGACCACCCGGGCGCCGCGCGGGTGGACCGCGAGAGGAGAATCCATGTCGCTCGACGTCTCACCGGCCCTGCTGGAAAAGGCCGAGCGGGGCGAGGTCGACGAGCGGGAATTCGTCGACTGCGTCCGCGTCTCGCTGCCGTACGCCTGGGACCTGATCAGCTCGCTGGTCGCCCAGGCGAAGGTCGACGGTACCGACTTCGCCGACAACCAGGTACCGCCGCCCAGCGAGCAGGCCCGCGGCCAGCTCCTGCGGGCCCTCGCCAGCGACGCCATCCGGGGGGCCCTGCAGCGGCACTTCGGGGTGCGGCTGGCCTTCCAGAACTGTCACCGGGTGGCGGTCTTCCTGCCGTCGGACGCCAACGAGGCACGGCACGCACGCTTCACCTCGGTCCGGGAGCAGCTGCTCAACCAGTCCGAGCAGCTGCGGGACTGCTGACCCGGCAGCACCGCCGATGCCGGGTCCTGGGTCCTGTCCGGCCCTAGCGGCCCGGAAGGTCGTCGGGCCGCCCCCGTCCCCCGGTGCGGGGGGAGGGGCGGCGGCCCGGACCGGGCCCGGCGGCTCCACCCCCGGGCTCACCCCAGCTGCGGCAGCACCTCGGAGCCGAGCCGGGCGATGTTGTGCAGGGTCGCCTCGCCGTCGCCACTGCCCTCCGCGAGCAGCGCGAAGCGGCGGATGCCGGTCCGCTCGGCGGTGGCCAGCAGCCGGTCGGCGCACTGCCGCGGCGTGCCCACCGCGTGCAGGTCGCAGAGGAGTTCGGTGTACTCGCGCGGGTCGCGCATCTTGCGCTCCCGGCCGTCCACGGTGCGGTGGGCGCCGAGCCCGTACTCGAACCAGCCCGGCATGGCGTTCAGCAGGGTGGCGCGGGCCGCCGAGGTGCGGTCGTCGACCTGGGCCACCCCGGCCGCGACGTGCCGGCGGTTCACCCGGCGCAGCTGCTCCTCGCCGCGCCCGGCGGCCAGCCAGGCGTTGCGGTACAGCTCCAGCATGCGCAGCTTGTCGTCGTCGCCGGAGTGCATGCCGAGCAGCATCGGCAGGCCGCGTTCGGCGGCCAGCCGCACCCCGCTCGGCGAGGTGCACGCGACCACCATCGGCGGGCCGGCCACCGGCCGCCCGGACGCGTCGAGTTCATCGCCGAAGCCCTCGCCGAGGCCCTCGACGTCCTGGCGCTGGCGCGGGAACCGCACCGGGCCGGACCGCTCGCCGAGACCGAGCCAGCTGCCCAGTTCGGACCGCCGCACCGGCTCGGTGGCCCGCGGCACCACCGCCACCTCGGGGAAGGCGAACTGCGGGCCGTCCGCGCCGACCCGGGAGCCGCGCAGCCAGCGCAGCAGCAGGTCCAGCCGCTCCGGGAAGCCGTTCTCGAAGGCGTCCACGCCGCCGCCGAACACGTCCAGGTCGATCCAGGGGCCGCCGCGGCCCACCCCGAGCGTGAAGCGCCCGTCCGAGGTGAGGTGCAGCAGCGCGGCCTGCTCCCCGAGCGCCACCGGGTGGGCGGTGGAGAGCACGCTGACCGCGGTGCCGACGCCGATCCGGCGGGTGCGGCCGAGCAGCAGCGCGGCCAGCGTGGCGGCGTTGGGGCAGACCCCGTACGGGACGAAGTGGTGCTCGGCCAGCCAGACGCTGTCCAGGCCTGCGCGTTCGGCCTCGACGGCGGCCCGGACGGTGCGGTCCAGCGCCTCGCGGTGGCTCTGCCCGGGGAACTGCGCGGACAGCAGGAACGCGCCGACCCGCACCGGCGCGGTGTCCGGCGGGAGCGCGCCCGCCCGCTGCGGCACGGGCAGCGGCTCGCCCGCCGCGGCCGTGACCGGGGCGGGCGAGGTCAGCACCGGCCCGGCGGTGGGCGGTCGGACTCCGACGGGCCGACGGGTCTCGGCGCGGGCGCTGGTCTTGGTCATGGTGGGGCCTCCTCGGGTGCGCGCAGGGTCTGCGGGCCCCGCCTGTTCCCCTTGTGGGTATCCGATGTCATGTGCCAATGGCACGCGGAAACCCCGATTTCCTCGAAGATCGGGTGGATCTCGGCAAAAACGAGGGGGCGTCGGACGATGCCGTGATAGTGGCCTGCCGGAAGGGCGGCCGGCCGTAGGCTTGAACGGACCCGAAACCCGGAAGAGAGGTAGTCCGACGTGTCGCCGCGCCGCAACCGGATCAAGAGCGCCGACCCGGGCGGGAGCGCCGAGCAGGCCTCCCCGCTCGGCGGATCGCTGCGCCGCACCGAGAGCCACCAGGGCGACGACTGGGTGGTCCAGACGGTCGCCGGGACGGCCGGGCGGCACTACCGGTGCCCGGGCTGCGACCAGGAGATCCCGCCCGGGATGGGCCACGTGGTGGCCTGGCCGATGCACGGCGCGGGCGTGGACGACCGGCGGCACTGGCACCGCGCCTGCTGGGGCGCGCGGGAGCGCCGGGCCTCCAACGTCCTGCGGGGCCGCGGCGCTCCGCGGTACTGAGCCGGTCAGGCGTCCCGGTTCTTGAGCACCAGCGCGCCGCCGACCAGGGCGGCGAGCGTCCAGGCCAGGCAGATCACGAAGCCCGCCCACGGCCCGTACGGCTGGCCGTGCTGCTCGTACACCAGCAGCATCCGCGAGCCCGCGTAGTCCGGGAAGTAGTGGGCCAGGGTCCTGACCTTCGGCACCGCCGAGAGGATCGGCGAGAGCAGGAAGAAGAACGGGACCAGGACGCCCAGCGCCAGCGTCTGGCTGTGCAGCATCGTGGTGACGCCGGCCGAGAACAGGCAGAGCATCGTCAGGTACAGCGCGGCGCCGAACACCGCGCGCAGCACGTGCGGTTGGTCGAGGCTGGTGGAGTGCGAGCCGAGCAGCGCCTGGCCGGTGAAGAAGGTGACGAAGGCCGTCACCACCGACACCGCCAGGGCCATCGCGCCGAGCACCACCGCCTTGCCGGTGAGCAGGGTGCCGCGCTGCGGGACGGCGGCCAGGGTGACCCGGATCATGCCGGTGCTGTACTCGTTGCCGATGGCCAGCACGCCGAACACGATGATGGCGAGCTCGCCGAGCATGATGCCGGAGAAGGCCGTGCCGGTGGCGTCGAAGACGGCCTGGTCGCCCCGCCGGAACTCGCCGAAGTTGCTGTTGGTGAGCAGGGACAGCAGCGCGCCGATGCCGACGGTGACGACGAAGGTCAGCGCGAGCGTCCAGATCGTCGAGCGGACGCTGCGGATCTTCGTCCACTCGGAGCGCAGGATCGCCGGGAAGGACGTCATCTCAGTTCTCCTCCTGCCGGGCCGCCGCGGTCCGCGGGGCGCCGTCCGCCTTCCACCCGGCGCCCCAGACGCCGGGTGCGCCGGCCGCGTCCCGGCCCGGGCCGTCGCCCGCGTGGTACTCCACCGAGTCGGCCGTCATCTGCATGAACGCCTCCTCCAACGAGGCCTGCTGCGGGCTGAGTTCGTGCAGGACGACGCCGTGGGCCGCGGCCAGGTCGCCGAGCCGGGCGAGGTCGCCGTCGACCACCTCGTAGGAGCCGCCGGGCCCGGGTTCGGACCGGAGCCCGGCCCCGGACAGGGCGTCGAGCAGGCGCTCGGGGTGCGGGGTGCGAATCCGGACGGCGGAGCGGGAGTTGCGCCGGATGAACTCCGGCATCGGCAGGTCGGCGAGCAGCCGGCCCTTGCCGATGACCACCAGGTGGTCGGCGGTGACGGCCATCTCGCTCATCAGGTGGGAGGAGACGAAGACGGTCCGGCCCTCGGTGGCGAGCCGCTTCATCAGGTTGCGGATCCAGAGGATGCCCTCCGGGTCCAGTCCGTTGACCGGCTCGTCGAACATGACGATCTCCGGGTCGCCGAGCAGTGCGGAGGCGATGCCCAGGCGCTGGCCCATGCCGAGCGAGAAGCCGCGGGCCCGCTTGCGGGCGACCGGGGTGAGGCCCACCAGGCCGAGCACCTCGTCCACCCGGCGGGTCGGGATGCGGTTGCTCTGGGCGAGCCAGAGCAGGTGGTCGCGGGCGGTGCGGCCGGGGTGGACGGCCTTGGCCTCCAGCAGCGCGCCGATGTACTTGAGCGGTTCGCTGAGCTGCCCGTAGCGCTTGCCGTCGATGGTCACCCGGCCGCTGGTGGGGCGGTCGAGGTCGAGGATCATGCGCATGGTGGTGGACTTGCCCGCGCCGTTGGGGCCGAGGAATCCGGTCACCACGCCCTGGGGGACCTGGAAGCTGAGCCGGTCCACCGCGAGGGTCCTGCCGTAACGTTTTGTCAGGTCGTGCAACTCGATCATTCGCGCTCCCTTACTCCTTGTCAGGCTAGGACAAAGCGGATATCGCGGCCCGCTGAGTGGGCCCGCCGGGCGTGCCGGAATACGGTGGGCCCATGACCCAGCCCCCCTCCGCAGTGTCCGTCCGCGAGAGCGGCACCGGAACACCCCTCGTGCTGCTGCACGCCTTTCCGTTGAACGCCTCGATGTGGTCCGCCCAACTGGACGCGCTGCCCGGTCTGACCGGCGACGAGGCCCGGGTGATCGCCCCGGACCAGCGCGGCTTCGGCGGCACCGAGCTGGGGGCCGACGAACCCTCGCTGGACCTGGTCGCCGACGACCTCGCCCTGCTGCTGGACGCGGCCGGGATCGAACGCGCGGTGGTCGGCGGGCTCTCCATGGGCGGCTACGTGGCGCTGGCCTTCGCCCGCCGCCACCCGGACCGGCTGGCCGGACTGCTGCTGGCCGGCACCCGCGCCACCGCCGACACCGACGCCGTCCGGGCCAACCGGGAGCGGATCGCGGCCGCCGTCACCGCCCGGGGCAGCGTCCAGCTGCTGCTCGACGAGGAGGTCGCCGCCGGGCAGCTCGGGCCGGACTCGCTGCACCTGGTGGAGCGGGTGCGGTCGCTGGTCGCCGCCGCGTCGCCGGCCGCCGTCGCCTGGGCCCAGCGGGCCATGGCGGCCCGGCCGGACGCGCTGGACGTGCTGGCCGGGCTGCGGGTGCCCACCGCCGTCGTCGCGGGCGCGCAGGACGGCCTGGTGGCACCGGAGGAGGCCGAAACGATGCTCCGGGCCCGTCCGGACGCCGAACTGACCGTCATCCCCGGGGCGGGCCATCTGAGCGCCCTGGAGGCACCGGAGGCGTTCAACACCGCCGTCCGCGACCTGCTGGCCCGGGTGACGGCCGGATGAGGGAGGAATCGACCGGCTGGGACTTCTCGGCGTTGGAGGTGACCGGCCGGATGCCCGTGACCAACCGCGGCGAGGGCCTGGTCGAACTGACCCTGGAACCGCTCGGCGAGGACTACTGGCTGCGCCCCGGCGAGACCTTCATCGTCACCTCGTACGGAGACCACGGCTCCGGCCACCCGTTCGAGGTGCAGTACTGGCCGGACTCGGTGTCGGTCTGGTGCACCTCGTGGTTCGGCACGGTCTCCGACGACGAGGGCAACCAGCTCAGCAGCGGGCACCAGCGGCCCGACGGGGCCTACCCCAGGTGACGCCCGCTCACCCGGGTCACCCGAGATGATGACGGTGGAAAGACGGCAGGCCCTCACCCGGGTGGGTGAGGGCCTGTCCGCTGTTCCGTACGTGCCGTCCGTTCCGCACGTACCGCCGGGCACTGCTGCCCGGCGGCGGCGTCAGCGCGACTGCTGGGCGGGCACGCCCATGGTGTCGTCGCCCGGCAGCGAGGCGGCGGCCACGGCCGCGCCGGTCAGCGTCGCCAGCATCTCGCGGACGTTGGTCAGCTGGGCGTTGATGCTGTCGCGGCGGTTGGTGAGCGCCGCCAGCTCGCGCTCGGACTCGCTGCGGATCCGGTCGGCCTTGGCGTTGGCGTCCGCCACGATGTCCTCGGACTGGCGCTGCGCCGTCTCGACGGTCTGGCGGGCGCGGCGCTCGGCGTCGGTGCGCAGCTTCTCGGCCTCCAGGCGCAGCTGCTCGGCCCGGTGCTCGATCTCGGCCAGGCGCTTCTCGGCCTTGGCCTGACGGGCGGCCAGGTCGCGCTCGGACTGCTCGCGGCGCTTGGCCAGGTTGGTCTCGAACTCCAGCGCGGCCTGGGCGGCCTTGGTGCGGGTCTCCTCGAAGAGGGCGTCCGCCTCCTCGCGCTTGTTCTGGGCGTCCTTGTTGGCCTCGGCGCGCAGCTGGGCGCTGTCGCTCTTGGCCTTGTCGACGATCCGCAGACCCTCGTCCTCCGCCTTGGCCTTGCGGTCCTTGGCGTAGTTCTCGGCCTCGGTGCGGACCTGCTGGGCAGCGGCCTCGGCGAGCTCGCGGTGCTGCTCGGAGGCGCGGTGCGCCTCGTCGCGCAGGTCCTTGGCCTCCTCCTCGGCCAGTCGCAGGATCTTCTCGACCCGGGCGCCGAGACCGGCGTACGAGGGCTCGGCCTCGGTGACCGCCGCCTGCGCGGTCTGGGTCTCCAGGTGGAGTTCCTCGATGCGCTTCTCGAGCGCGCTGATCCGGGTCAGGGCACTGTCACGGTCGGCCACCAGCTTGGTGATCCGCTCGTCGACCTGGGCGCGCTCGTACCCACGGCGCACCAGGTCGAAGCCGTGAGGGGAGTGACTGTCGCTCATGGGGTTCTGGGCTTCCTGTCGTCAAACCGCTGAGGTGGTTGAGGGAATCCTGACACGGTACCGGAGTGTCGACGGCGAGATGCCGTCGTCCCGCGGACAATGTCCGCTCAATCGGGTGGTGCGTTCTTGGAACGATTGCCGCCCGACCGGGGGGAACCAATTCCGGCACCCGCCTTGGCACCCCCGTCCTTCTTGGTGCTGCTTCCCCCGTTGGTCTGGGCGACCGGTGCCGGTGCCTCGAACGCCTCCAGCGCGGACAGCACGTCCTGCACCCTGGAGATCTCGGTGTTGATGTCCTTGCGCCGCCGCACCAGCTCGTCCAGCTCGCGCCGGCCCTCGCCGGTGACCCGCTTCGCCTCGGCCTGCGCCTCGGCGAGCAGCCGCTCGGCCTCCGCCTTCGCCAGCTCGACCTGCTCGTCCGCGCTGCGGTCGGCGTCCCGCAGCCGCTTCTCCGCCTCGGTGGCGGCGTTCTCCAGCCGCTCCTCGGCCTCGGCCTCGGCCGACTGGAGCTTGGCCTCGGCCTTGACGATCAGCGCCTCGGCGCGGCTGGTGGAGTCGGCGAGCTTGGTCTCCGCCTCCTTCAGCAGCCCCTCGGCCTTGCGGACGGCCGAGATCCGGACCTTGCTGGCCTCCGCGGACGCCTCCGAGGTGAGCTCGCCCGCGCGGTCCTCGGCGGCCGCGACCAGCGCCGCCGCCCGGTCCTCGGCCTCGGCGACGGTGGCCACCGCCTGCTCCTCGGCCTCGGTCAGCTGCTCCTGAGCGGCCGTCACCAGGGCGTCGACCCGCTCGCCGGCCGACTTCATGGCCGCCGCGTTCTCCTTGCGGGCGCGCTCGTGCAGCGCCTCCACCTCGGCGTCGGTGCGCTCGCGCAACTCCTCGGCGCGCTCGCGGATCGCGGTGGAGTCCCGGCGGGCCTCGGCGAGCAGCGTGTCGGCGTCGGACCGGCCCTTCTCCACCTCGGCCTGGCCGGCCGCCTCGCCGGCGGCGACCAGCCGGTCGGCCTCCTTGCGGGCGGCGGCGACCATCGCGTCCGCCTGCTCCTCGGCGGCGGCGGTGGTGGCCAGCGCGGTGGTCTGGGCGTCCTCGCCGAGCGACTCGGCGTCCGCGAAGGCCTTCTCCAGGACGGAGTTGGCCTGCTCGCGGGTGGCCTTGTCGAACTGCTCGGCGGCCTCCCGGGTCTCCGCGTCGTACGCGTCGGCGCGGCCGTGGGCGGCGGCGTCGTACTCGTCGGCGAGGGTGCGGGTGGCGAGCGCGTACTCCTCGGCCTCGGCGCGCAGCGCGGCGGCCAGCTCCTCGGCGTCGGCGACCAGGCCGGCCGAGCGCTCGTCGGCGGCGGCCATCGTCCGGGCGGCCTGGGCCTCGGCGTCCGCGCGCAACTGCCCGGCGCCCTCCCGGGCCGCGTGCAGGACGGCGTCGGCCTCCGCTCGCAGGTGCTCGTCGTAGGCCTGGGCCTCGGCGCGCTGACGGCCCAACTCGGCCTCGTGGGCCTCGCGTTCGGCGGCCAGCTCGCGGTCGGTCAGCTCGCGCAGGGCGGTGGTCTCGGCGTCGGTGCGGGCGCGCAGTTCGGTGGTCTCGTGGTCGGCCAGGGCCCGCTGCTCGGCGGTCTCGGCGTCGGCGAGTTCACGCAGGGCGGTGGTCTCGGCGTCGGCGAGGGCCCGCTGCTCGGCGGTCTCGCGCTCGGCCAGCTCGCGCAGTTCGGCGGCGGCCTGCTCGGCCCGGTCGCGGACCTCGGCGGCCTCCCGCTCGGCGGCGGCCTTCCGCTCGGCGATCTGCTCGGCGGCGGCCTCGTGCATGCCGGCCACCGACTGGCGGACCTCGGCGGCCTCCTCCTCGGCGGCCTCGACCAGGGCGGCGCCCTCGACGCCGGCGGCGGCGACCAGCTCCTCGCCGTCGACCCGGGCCTGCTCCAGGACGGCGGTGGCCTCGGCCCGGATGCTGTCGGCGGTGGCGCGGGCCTCGGACAGCTCGCGGCCGGCCTCGGCGCGGACCGTCTCGGCCTGCTCGGCGGCGAACGCCAGCTCGGCGGCGGCCTTCTCCCGGACGGCCTTGGCGTCCCGGGCGGCCTCGGCCTGGCGCTGCTCGGCGGCGCTGCGGGCGCCCTCCAGCAGTTCCTCGGCTTCGGCACGCTGGGCGGCGACGTGCTGTTCGGTCGCTTCGCGCTGTTCGGCGGTCTCGCGTTCGGCGAGGGCGCGCAGTTCGGCGACGTGCTGTTCGGTCGCCTCGCGCTGTTCGGTGGTTTCGGCGGTGGTGCGTTCGGTGAGTTCGGTGGCGGCCTGTTCGGCCTTGGCCCGGACGTCGGTGGCGTACGCCTCGGCGGCGGTGCGCTGTTCGGTGGTCTCGCGGTCGGCGAGCTCGCGCTGCTCGGCGCTCTCCCGCTCGGCCAGCTCGCGCTGTTCGGCGGTCTCGCGTTCGGCGAGGGCGCGCAGTTCGGCGACGTGCTGTTCGGTCGCCTCGCGCTGTTCGGTGGTTTCGGCGGTGGT
>NZ_JBHVPH010000026.1:0-8718 GCF_042887425.1 Kitasatospora sp. NPDC057940 | reverse complement strand
TTCGGTGGCGGCCTGTTCGGCCTTGGCCCGGACGTCGGTGGCGTACGCCTCGGCGGCGGTGCGCTGTTCGGTGGTCTCGCGGTCGGCGAGCTCGCGCAGTTCGGCGCTCTCCCGCTCGGCCAGCTCGCGCAGTTCGGCGCTCTCCCGCTCGGCGAGGGCCCGCAGCTCGGTGGCGGTCTGCTCGGCCTGCTCGTGGGCGGCCTGGGCGGCGGCCAGCTGCTCGGCGGTCTCCTCGCGTTCGCGGTGCAGCCCGGCGGCGGCCTCCTCGTGCTCGCGCCGGCTCTCCTCCCGCAGCGCGTTCGCGGCGGCCTCGGCCTCGCTGCGGGTACGGGCGGCCTCGGTGTCGGCCTCGGTGCGCACGCGCTCGGCGTCGGCCACCGCGGCGTCCCGGACGGCGCTCGCCTCGGCCTGCGCCTCGGTGCTGAGGGCGGTCGCGGCGGCGTTCGCCTCGGCCCGGACCCGCTGGTCGAACTCGGTCGCGTCCCGGCGGAGTTCGGCGGTCTCGCGCTCGGCGGCGGCGCGGTTCTCGGCGGCCGCGGCCTTGGCGGCGGCGAGGGCGTCCTGGCCCTGCTGCTCGGCCGCGGCGGTGGTCTTCTCCGCCTCGGTACGGGCCCGGGCGAGGGTCTGCTCGGCCCGGCCCTGGGTCTCGGCGGCCTGCTCCTGGGCCTGCGCGCGCAGCCGCTCGATCTCTCCGGCGGCACCCGCGCGCAGCTCGTCGGCGTCGGCCTTGGCCCTGGTGAGCAGTTCCTCGGCGTTCTTCGCCGACTCCTCGATCTGCACGACGGCCTGGCGGCGGGCCTCGCCGCGCACCCGGTCGGCCTCGGCGGCGGCCTGGGCGCGCAGCTCCTCGGCCTCGGCCCGCAGCCGGGCCGCCTCGTCCTGCATCTGCTCGATCCGCTCGCGGATCGCGGCGGCGTCGTCGAGCGCGGCGTTCTGGGCCTGCTCGACGGCGGCCTGGGCCTGCTCGCGCAGGCGCTGCGCCTCGGCGGCGGCCTCGGTGCGGATCCGCTCGGCCTCGGTGGCGGCCTCGGTGCGGGCGGTCTCGGCGTCCTGGTTGGCCTGGCCGAGCACCTCCTCGGCGGTCTTGGCGGCCTTGGCGAGGTGGACGGTGGCGTCCTTGGCGCCGGCCGCCCGGCCCTCCTCCTCGGCCGCGTGGCGCAGCCGCTGGGCCTCGGCCTCGGCGTGGGCGCGGAGTTCGGCGACGTCCCGGTCGGCCTGGGCGCGCAGTTCGGCGATCGCGGCCTCGGCCTCGGCGCGCAGCTCGCCGGCCACCGATTCGGCGGTGGCTCGGAGCCGTTCGCTCTCCTCGGCGGCGGCGGCCTTGGCGGCCTCCGCCTCGGCCTGCTTGGTGGTGGCCTCGGCGCGGATCGCCTCGGCCTCCTTGGTGGCGTGGGCGACCATCCGGGCGACCTCGGCACGGGCGGTCTGCGAGCGCTGCTCGTTGGCGGCCTCGCCGTCGGCGGCCTTGCGTACGGCGGCGGCCTCGGCGTCGGCCTGGAGCTGTTCGGCGGCCTGTTCGGCCTGGGCCCGCAGCTCGGCGGACTCGCGGCGGGTGCGTTCGGCCTCGGCGATCGCCTCGGCACGCAGCCGCTCTATCTCGGCCTGGGCGTGGGCGAGCTGCTGCTCGGCCCGGATCTGCTCGGCGGAGGCCTGCTCCTTGAGCCGGCCGATCTCGGCCTTCGCGACGGCGAGCTGCTGCTCGGCGGCGGCGTGCGCGGCGGCCAGCTGCTGCTGGGCCTCGCCGCGGGCGGCGTCCACGTCGGCGGCGGCCTGGGCGCCGGCCTGCTGGGCGTGCTCGGAGGCGGCGCGCAGCAGGCGCTCGGCGTCGCTCTGGGCCCGCTGGAGGGCGGCCTCGGCGGCGGCCTGGGCCTCGCCGCGGGCGGCGTCGACGTCGGCGGCGGTCTGGGCGCGGGCCTGGTCGGAGAGCGCGACGGCCTCCGCGCGGGCGGCGGCGACCATGCGCTCGGCCTCGGCGCGGGCGTCCTGGAGCAGGCGCTGGGCCTCCTGCTCGGAGCCGGTCCTGGTCTGCTCGGCCCAGCCGTTGACGTGCTGCTCGGCGGTGCGGCGCAGCTCGGTGAGCTCGTCCTCCAGCTGGCGGCGGCGGGCGGTGAGCTCGGCCTCCAGTCGGGCGGTGCGCTCGGCGGCCTCGGCCATGATCCGCTGGGTGGCGGCCTGGGAGTCGCGCAGCTGGCGTTCGGCGTCGGCGCGCAGCTGCTGGGCCTGCATCTCGGCAGTGCGGAGCATCTGCTCGGCCTGGCCGGAGACGGCGTCGAAGGCGCGCGGCTGGGCGAGCATGCGGCGGGACTCGTGCAGCTTGGCCCGGAGCACCTCCACCTGGTAGGCGAGGTCCTCGGCATGCTCGACTGCCTTGTCCCGCTCCTTTCGAGTCCGACCCATCTCGGCCTCGAACTGGGAGAGGTGATCGTCAACCTCGTAGCGGTCGTTGCCCCGCACTCCGCGGTCCCATCCATCTCCTGGTCGCGTCCTCGACCCGGCCGGTCCAGGGCACCCGTTGTCCGGGTACTGGTCCGACTGGCTCCTTGCATCCGCAGCCGGTGGACGGCCCGCCGGTCAAGCCGGGGCCGCCCGCCGCGGTCGTCGGAGCCCTGGGCGTGGAAGCGCGGTGATGCCGCGTTCCCCCGTCCGGGTGGACTCCTGGGCGAACTCTTGCCTTGTGGAGAATGGTGACAGATCAGTGTTGCGACTGTTCAGCCGTGCCCGCGTTGTGGACTCCCCTGCGACGGGCCGGCCACCGTTGGGCGGACGGGCCTGTCATCGGCCGTGCCCGTCGCCTCCGTCCCCCGGAGCCTTCGCGCACCTGGGCATTGTAGTGGGAGCGCACTGCGGGGGAATGGCCGCGTGGTGGTTTTCCGGCTGTCGGACGAGGTTACTGACGGGTCATGACCGGTGATTCGGGGGTGCCGCCCGGTCGTGGGCGGCACCTGGCGGGGGTCAGTGGGCGTCGTGGGCGCCCGGTTCGGCGGAGGTGACCAGCTCGGTCAGGACGCCGCCGCAGTCCTTGGGGTGCAGGAAGGTGATCCGCGAACCCATCGAGCCGATCCGGGGCTCGTCGTAGAGGACCCGCACGCCCTTGGCCCGGACGGCCTCGGCGTCGCCGTCCACGTCGGCGGTGCCGAAGGCGATGTGGTGCACGCCCTCGCCGTTCTTCTCCAGCCACTTGGCGACGGTCGAGTCGGGCCGGGTGGGCTCCAGCAGTTGGAGGTAGGAGGCGCCGCCGTCGCCGGTGTCGTTGATCTTGAGCATGGCCTCGCGGACGCCCTGCTCCTCGTTGACCTCGGTGTGGAACACCTCGAAGCCGTAGGTGGCGCGGTAGAACTCGACCGTCCTGTCGAGGTCGCGGCAGGCGATGCCGATGTGGTCGATACGGGTCAGCACGGTGACCTCCGGGGGGGCGGGTTGGGTACCTCGGGAACCAGGTGGCACCAGTGCAGCGCATCGCTGCTGACCGGCGCCAGCGCCGGACGTGCGAGTCTGCTCACACGCCGGGGGTCCACCCGGGCCGCACGCCGGGGGCTCGCCCGGGGCGGACGCCGGGGTTCACCCGGGCCGCGTTGACACGGTGTTGACTGGAAGGTGCCAGTGCGCTCGATCACACCGTCGCTCCGGTGACGGGCGGGTAACGGGTCAGTACATTGAGCGCATCCTCACCTGGCCACGACGTGCGAAGGGGCTCGTCCCATGACCAACACCACCTCTGTGATCGTTGCCGGTGCGCGGACCCCGATGGGTCGCCTGCTCGGTTCCCTCAAGGGCTTCTCCGGTGCCGACCTCGGCGGCTTCGCGATCAAGGCCGCGCTGGAGCGGGCCGGCATCACGGGTGAGCAGGTCCAGTACGTGATCATGGGCCAGGTGCTGCAGGCCGGCGCCGGCCAGATCCCGGCCCGCCAGGCCGCCGTCCAGGCCGGCATCCCGATGAGCGTCCCGGCGCTCACCATCAACAAGGTCTGCCTCTCCGGCCTGGACGCCATCGCGCTGGCCGACCAGCTGATCCGGGCCGGCGAGTTCGACGTCGTGGTGGCCGGCGGCCAGGAGTCGATGACCAACGCCCCGCACCTGCTGCCGAAGTCCCGCGAGGGCTACAAGTACGGCGCGATCGGGATGCTCGACTCGATGGCCCACGACGGCCTCACCGACGCCTACGAGAACATCCCGATGGGCGAGTCCACCGAGAAGCACAACACCCGGCTGGGCATCGCCCGCGAGGTGCAGGACGAGATCGCCGCGGCCTCCCACCAGCGGGCCGCCAAGGCGCAGGCCGACGGCGTCTTCGACGCCGAGATCACCCCGGTCGCGATCCCGCAGCGCAAGGGCGAGCCGGTGCTGTTCGGCCAGGACGAGGGCATCCGCGCGGACACCACCGTCGAGGGCCTGGCCAAGCTGCGTCCGGCGTTCGCCAAGGACGGCACGATCACGGCCGGCACCTCCTCGCAGATCTCCGACGGCGCCGCCGCGGTGGTCGTGATGAGCAAGGCCAAGGCCGAGGAGCTGGGCCTGAGCTGGATCGCCGAGATCGGCGCGCACGGCAACGTGGCGGGCCCGGACAACTCGCTGCAGTCGCAGCCGTCCAACGCGATCAGGCACGCGCTGGCCAAGGAGGGCCTGGAGGTCTCCGACCTCGACCTGATCGAGATCAACGAGGCGTTCGCGGCCGTCGCCCACCAGTCGACCAAGGACCTGGGCGTCTCCTCGGACATCGTCAACGTCAACGGCGGCGCGATCGCGCTCGGCCACCCGATCGGGATGTCCGGCGCCCGTGTGGTGCTGCACCTGGCGCTGGAGCTCCAGCGGCGCGGCGGCGGGGTCGGCGCGGCCGCGCTGTGCGGCGGCGGCGGCCAGGGCGACGCCCTGATCGTGCGCGTCCCCAAGGACGCCAGCCCGAAGGCCTGATCAGCTGACATGCCTTCGGGGCTGCGGACCGCCACGAGCGGCGCCGCAGCCCCGAAGGCATCCGCGCTAGGAGCTCCCGATGATCGATGTCGCCACGCTGGTCGAACAGGCCCGGGCGGGCCGGCCGCGGGCGGTCGCCCGGCTGATCACGCTGGTCGAGAACGCCGCCCCGCAGCTGCGCGAGGCGATGGCCGCGCTCGCGCCGTACACCGGGCAGGCCTACACGGTGGGCCTGACCGGCTCGCCCGGGGTCGGCAAGTCCACCTCCACCTCGGCGCTGGTCTCCGCCTACCGGCGGCTCGGCAAGCGGGTCGGGGTGCTGGCCGTCGACCCGTCCTCGCCGTTCTCCGGCGGCGCGCTGCTCGGCGACCGGGTCCGGATGCAGGACCACGCCACCGACCCCGAGGTGTTCATCCGCTCGATGGCCACCCGCGGCCACCTCGGCGGGCTGTCCTGGACGGCGCCGCAGGCCCTGCGGGTGCTGGACGCGGCCGGCTGCGACGTGATCCTGGTCGAGACCGTCGGGGTGGGCCAGTCCGAGGTGGAGGTCGCCGCCCAGGCCGACACCACCGTGGTGCTGCTCGCCCCCGGGATGGGCGACGGCATCCAGGCCGCCAAGGCCGGGATCCTGGAGATCGGCGACGTCTTCGTGGTCAACAAGGCCGACCGGGACGGCGCCGACGCCACCGCGCGCGAGCTCAACCACATGCTCGGCCTCGGCGAGGCCCGCGGGGCGGGGGACTGGCGCCCGCCGATCGTCAAGACCGTCGCCGCCCGCGGCGAGGGCGTCGACGAGCTGGTCGAGGCGCTGGAGAAGCACCGCGCCTGGCTGGAGGAGCACGGCGAACTGGCGGCGCGCCGCCGCCGTCGGGCCTCCGACGAGATCGAGGCGATCGCGCTGGCCGAACTGCGCACCCGGATCGGCGACCTGCGCGGGGACCGCCACCTGGCCGGCCTGGCCGAGCGGGTGGTGGCGGGCGAACTGGACCCGTACGGCGCGGCCGACGAACTCGTGGCCGGCCTCACCCGCGGCTGAGCCGCAGCGGGGCTCCAGACATCCCTGACTCAGAGCCCACCCGCCCGGTAAGCCAAACCCCTCTGCAACCCCGTCGCCCTTTTACGCAGGAAGTCGGGCCAGATCGACTTCCTGCGCAGAAGAAGCAGGAAAGTTGCGGATCAATCGCAGTTTTCTTTCGCCGTCCCGCCGGGCCCGTCCGGCGGGACGGCGACACAGCAGTCGACTGGCCGAATCCGGGACGGGGTGCTGGCCTTCGAGGTGGCCTCAAGGCCAGCATCACGTCACAAGGGAGCGGCCCCATCCGCCTGCCGTGCGCTCTTGACGGTCCGCCCGCCCCTCGGTAAGGGTTTCAGACGCAACAGTGCGTAACTGACTCGATACGGGAGGACACCATGGAGCTGGATTTCATCGGGATCGACCCCGAGACCGGAAAGGACGGCTCACCGACCGCGTGGGTTGACCATGTGCGGCAGGAGATCGTGATCCAAGGGTGGGACGCCAGCGAAGAGCTGACAGCCAAGATCAGCGGGACTGCGTGGGTGCCCGGGCATAGTCCTGGAGTTCCCGAAGGTGAGACCGTGATCCGTATCCCGGCCCGGATGGTGCCGATTTTGAGGGAGGCGTGCAATGTGGCTGAACGTGCCGGAATTTGATCAACTCCTTCGGTCCGCACGGTACTCAGCGGTCCACCTGGAGATGCGCGACGCCTATGGCGTCCCGGACGAGTCAGAGGCGGTCGAACGGTTCCGGGTCACTGGGGAATCGGACCTCGACCCGGAGTCGGATTACTGGCGTGATTGGACGGCCATGCTGCGCGAGGCGACGGCGCGTGGTGTCGTGATCCGTCGAGCCCGGATCGTCTCAGAACCAGTCACCCTCTACACGCGGTACCTGCACGCCATGACTCCGGTCAACATCGCGGCAGGTGAAGACGTCCGTTGGCTCCCTCGCCGCAGCGCCTCCGACATGGCACTGCCCGGCAACGACTTCTGGGTGTTCGACGCTCACGCTGTTCGCTTCAACCACTTCACCGGTGACGGCGACTGGGCCGACCCGCGCACCTCGTACACCGAGGACACGGTCGTGGCGAAGCTGTGCTCCACCGCATTCGAAGCGGTGTGGGAACGCGCGATCCCACACGACCGGTACGTCGTCTGACCCATCGAGCACCGAGCGGAAATCCTGTGCCCGCTTCTCCATCATCCAGTGCCCAGGCGGCTCGGGTCGCCATCGCCGCGCGCCTGAGGGAGCTGATGCTGGACGCCGGGATCGACGGCAAGGAGCTTTCCACGCGGTGCCAGTGGCACCCGTCGAAGACCTCTCGCATCCTGAGTGGAAAATCCGCACCATCCGAAGGCGATATCCGCGTTTGGTGCACCGCGTGTGACTCCGGCGATCAAGCGGCCGATCTGATCGCCTCGTCCCGCGCGGTCGAGCTGATGTACCAAGAGTGGCGCAAGCTCCACCGCAACGGCATGCGCCAGGTCCAGGAAGAGTCTCTGGTGCAGTATGCGAACACCTCTGTGTGTCGGGCGTATGTCTCCAATGTGGTGCCGGGCTTCCTCCAGACCGAGGCGTATGCGACCGCGCTCATGCGCGGGATCACGGACTTCCAGGGCACTCCGGACGACGTAGCCGATGCGGTAGCGGCTCGGCTGGAGCGCGGCCGACTGTTGCATGAAGGCAACCACCGCTTCGTCGTCCTGGCTGAAGAGGCCGTCCTGCGGTACCGGATCGGCGAACCTGAGGCCATGGCCGGCCAGCTCGGACACCTGCTTGCGGTGATGCCGCTCCCGTCCGTCTCCCTCGGCGTCATCCCGTTCATCGCACGGCGCCGTATCTGGCCTCTGGAGGCGTTCTATCTCTTCGACAACCAGGAGGCATCAGTGGAGACGTTGACCGCCGAGATCAACGTTGTCCAGCCACGCGAACTCGCGGACTACCAACGCGCATTCGCCGAGCTGGCGAAGATGGCCGTTTACGGAGCTTCGGCGCGAGCGCTGATCACCTCTGCGATCGGTGCTCTCGGCTGAGAATCCGCAATCAACCGCAATCGCTTTGGGTGTCCGGCCGCTCACTCCCTATCGTCGAATGGACCTCCCCTCCGAAGCCATCGTGGAGGGGGCGGCTTTCCCGACCGCGCATCCACCGCGTGGCGGGTCTGGACCGATCAAGGGAGCACAACATGAGCCCCGTGAGCACGGAACGGATCACCGGCCGAGCCCTGGTTGACGACGCCCTGTTCGGGCGCCTGGTCCACCGGGTCGTTGACGACCAGGACATGGAGCCGCAGCTCGCGGTGCGGGTCGTGGACCAGGCGCTCGCGTTCCTCGGCACCTGCGCCGCAAGCCCCGGCGCCCAGCTGTCGCCGTCCCGTCTGGTTGACCACGGATGGCACGCCTTCCTGATGTACACCGGCGAGTACGCCGGGTTCTGTGACCGCGTCGCCGGTAGGTTCCTCCACCACAACCCGGAGGATGGCGACAGCCCGGTGAAGGGTGCGAGCATCGCCGCCACCATGGCGGCTCTCACGGCGATCGGCTTCCAGGTGGACACCGAACTGTGGACCATGTCCGCCGAATGCTCCGAGGGCAGCGGGGGCGACGGCTCCGACGGCAGCGAAAGCGGCAACTGCTCGCAGTGCCACCAGGGCTGCCACAACTCCAACTGATCATCCGGTCGGGGGCGGGCGGCGCGCGCGGCGGCGCGGGCCCCCCCCACCGCCCCCGGGGCAGCGGGCGGGCACTGGTGGGGGTGCCGGCGGCGCAGATGGGGGTGGTGTTGCGCGCGGG
>NZ_JBHVPH010000025.1:0-121671 GCF_042887425.1 Kitasatospora sp. NPDC057940 | reverse complement strand
CGCCCGGTTACATTCCGAACCCGGAAGCTAAGCCTTACAGCGCCGATGGTACTGCAGGGGGGACCCTGTGGGAGAGTAGGACGCCGCCGAACAATTATTCCGAAAAGACCCCCTCCCTTCCGGGAGGGGGTCTTTTTGCATTTCCCGGGGACAGGGCAGAAGGCTTTCACGCCGGCCCGGCCGAGGGGGCGGGCGCCGTCAATATGTCGCTAAAACCGCATGATCAGTCCACTGATCAGCGGAAAATCGCCGCTCACGCCGTAGTCTCGAAGGGAAGGGGAACAGGTGTCCGGGGGTGGCCCCGGGGCGGAGCCGGATCAAGAATGGTGCTCATGGGACGAGGCAGGCTGCGCATCTACCTTGGGGCGGCCCCCGGGGTCGGCAAGACGTACGCCATGCTCGCCGAGGCGCACCGGCGACAGCAGCGTGGCACGGACGTCGTGGTGGCGTTCGTGGAGGATCACGGCCGGCGGCTCACCGCGGAGCTCGTCGACGGGCTGGAGGTCGTGCCGCGCCGGCAGCTGGTGCACCGGGAGGCCGCGTTCACCGAGATGGACGTGGACGCCGTCCTCGCCCGCCGCCCGCAGGTGGCGCTGGTGGACGAGCTGCCGCACACCAACATCCCCGGCTGCCGCAACGCCAAGCGCTGGCAGGACGTCGAGGAGCTGCTCGCGGCCGGGATCGACGTGATCTCCACCGTCAACATCCAGCACCTGGAGTCGCTCGGCGACGCCGTCGAGGGCATCACGGGGGTGCGCCAGCGCGAGACCGTGCCGGACGCGGTGGTGCGCCGGGCCGACCAGATCGAGCTGGTCGACATGTCGCCGCAGGCCCTGCGGCGGCGGCTGGCGCACGGCAACGTGTACGCGCCGGAGAAGATAGACGCGGCCCTGGCCAACTACTTCCGCCCGGGCAACCTGACCGCGCTGCGCGAGCTGGCGCTGTTGTGGACCGCCGACCGGGTCGACGAGTACCTGCAGAAGTACCGGGCCGAGCAGGGCATCGAGGGCACCTGGCAGGCCCGGGAGCGGATCGTGGTGGGCCTGACCGGCGGCCCCGAGGGGGCGACGCTGATCCGGCGGGCGGCCCGGATCGCGGCCCGTGTCTCCGGCGGCGAACTCCTCGCCGTCCACATCTCCCGTTCGGACGGGCTCTCGGGCACCGGCTCCCCGCAGACGCTGATCGAGCAGCGGGCCCTGGTGGAGAGCCTCGGCGGCTCCTTCCACGCCGTCCTCGGCGACGACCCGGCCGCCGGGCTGCTGGACTTCGCCCGGGGCGTGAACGCGACCCAGATCGTGCTGGGCACCAGCCGCCGGCCGGCCTGGCAGTACCTCTACGGGCCGGGCGTCGGCACCACGGTGACCCGGGAGGCCGGTGACATCGACATCCACATGGTCACCCACGAGCACGCCGGGCACGGACGCGGGCGGGTGCCGGTGCGCCGGATCACCGACCTGGGCCGCCCCCGCACCATCGCGGGCTGGCTGATCGGGCTGGCGGGTCCGCCGGTGCTGGCGCTGGTGCTGACCGCGATCGGCGGGCTGGGCCTGTCGACCGACATGCTGCTGTTCCTGTCGCTGACGGTGTGCGCGGCGCTGGTCGGCGGGTTGCTGCCGGCGATCGGGTCGGCGCTGGTCGCCTCGTCGGTGCTGAACTACTACTTCACGCCGCCGATCCACACCTTCACGATCAACGAGCCGCAGAACATCATGGCGGTGGCGATATTCACGGTGGTCGGCATCTCGGTCGCCTCCGTGGTCGACCTGGCGGCCCGGCGCACCCACCAGGCGGCCCGCAGTCAGACGGAGGCGCAGACGCTCAGCGCGCTGGCCGGCACCGTGCTGCGCGGCGCGCCGAACGGGGACGGGGTGCTGACCGCGCTGATGGAGCAGGTCCGGGAGACCTTCGGGCAGGAGAGCGCCGCGCTGCTGGAGCGTCCGGAGCCGCTCGGTGCCTGGGTGCCGGTCGCCACCGCCGGGCCGCGCCCGCCGGAGCGGCCGGAGGAGGCCGACGTGGACGTGCCGGTCGGCGACAGCCTGGCGCTGGTGCTGCGCGGCCGGGTGCTGCCGGGGGCGGACCGGCGCCTGCTCGGGGCGTTCGCCGCGCAGGCGGCCGTGGTGCTGGAGCGCCGCCGGCTGGCCCGGGAGGCCGCGGCGGCCCGCCGGGAGGCGGAGGGCAACCGGATCCGCACCGCCCTGCTGGCGGCGGTCTCGCACGACCTGCGCACCCCGCTGGCGGGGATCAAGGCGTCCGTCACCTCGTTGCGGGCGGCCGACGTCGAGTGGGCGCCGGAGGACGAGGCGGAGCTGCTGGCCGGCATCGAGGCCGGGGCCGACCGGCTCGACCACCTGATCAACAACCTGCTGGACATGAGCCGGTTGCAGACCGGCACCGTCACCCCGCTGATCCAGGAGACCGACCTGGACGAGGTGGTGCCGTTCGCCCTCGGCGGGGTGCCGCCCGAGTCGGTGCGCCTCGACGTCCCGGAGACGCTGCCGATGATCCGGGCCGACGGCGGCCTGCTGGAGCGTTCGCTGGCCAACCTGGTCGAGAACGCCGTCAAGTACAGCCCGGACGGCGTCAAGGTGCTGGTCAAGGCCGACGCGCTGCGTCAGCCGGGCGGTTCCGGGCGGGTCGAGCTGCGGATCGTGGACCGCGGCCCGGGCGTGCCCGAGGACGCCAAGGAGCGGATCTTCGCGCCGTTCCAGCGCTACGGGGACGCGCCGCGCGGCGCCGGGGTGGGCCTCGGGCTCGCGGTGGCGCGCGGCTTCGTCGAGGCGATGGACGGTACCGTCACCGCCGAGGACACCCCCGGTGGCGGCCTCACCATGGTCGTCAGCCTGCCCGCCGCCGAGCGGCCGCCGGAACCGGGGGAGACGGCCGGCGACGGGCACGATCCACTGTCGCGGCTGATCACGTGACGGCCGGTGGCCGGCCGCTCCGGCCTGTCGTTCCTCGCTTCCGCACGTCGTATGTTCAGCAAGTCACACAGTCCGTAAGTCCGACAGCCCTGAAAGGCGGAGCCCGTAAATGACCCGGGTCCTCGTCGTGGACGACGAACCGCAGATCGTCCGCGCGCTGGTGATCAACCTCAAGGCCCGCAAGTACGAGGTCGACGCGGCCCATGACGGCGCGAGCGCCCTGGAACTGGCCGCCGCCCGCCATCCCGACGTCGTCGTCCTCGACCTGGGCCTGCCCGACATGGACGGCGTCGAGGTGATCCGCGGCCTGCGCGGCTGGACCCGGGTGCCGATCATCGTGCTGTCGGCCCGGCACGCCTCCGACGAGAAGGTCGAGGCCCTGGACGCCGGCGCCGACGACTACGTCACCAAGCCGTTCGGCATGGACGAGCTGCTCGCCCGGATGCGCGCCGCCGTGCGCCGCGCCGAGCCGGTCGCGGGCGAGGACGACTCGCTGGTCGTCACCGAGAGCTTCACCGTCGACCTCGCCGCCAAGAAGGTCAACCGGGACGGCACCGACGTCCGCCTCACCCCGACCGAGTGGCACCTGCTGGAGGTGCTGGTCCGCAACGCCGGCCGGCTGGTCAGCCAGACCCAGCTGCTCCAGGAGGTGTGGGGCCCCGCCTACCGCACCGAGACCAACTACCTGCGGGTCTACCTCGCCCAACTGCGCCGCAAGCTGGAGCGCGACCCCTCGCACCCGCGCCACTTCATCACCGAACCGGGCATGGGCTACCGCTTCGAGAGCTGACCCCGGGACGCCCCCGGTGGTCGTACGGCCTGCCGCCGGGGGCGCGGAAACCGGTACCCTTCCGGCATGAGTGGTGACAACAGCAGCGACCAGCCGCAGGGGCGCTTCCGCCGCATGCTCAGCCGGCTGACCTCCTCGGCCGAGGAGCTGCAGGCCGAGGAGCTGCGCCAGGAGAGCGCGGCGGAGTCGGGCTGCACGCCGATCGCCGGCTGCGCGGACCGCGAGCTGGTCACCGTCGCGGGCACGCTGCGCACGGTGACGCTCCGCCCGCGGGCCGGGGTGCCGGCCCTGGAGGCCGAACTCTTCGACGGCACGGAGGCGCTGGACGTGGTCTGGCTCGGCCGCCGCTCGATCGCGGGCATAGAGCCGGGCCGCCGGCTCGTCGCCAGCGGCCGGATCAGCCACGCACGCGGGCGCCGCGTGCTGTTCAACCCCCGCTATGAGCTGCGTCCGGTCGGACACGGGAGCGAATGAGCGTGAGCAACCAGCCCGGCGGCGAGTCCGCCGCCCAGCTTGACCTGGCCGCGAACCACCACGCGCCGCCCGGCCCGCACGGATCCGGGGCCGCGGCCGACGCGGCCGTCCGCGAGGCCGTCGTCGCCACGGAGGCCGCCGACAGCGCGGCCGAGGAGGCCGCCCGCAAGGCCGCCGCCTCCAAGGAGGCGGCCGACACCATTCTTCAGGCCTTCGGCGGCGTGCGCGGCATGATCGACATGACGCTGCCCGGCCTGGTCTTCATCGTCACCTTCAACATCACCCACCAGGTCAGCTCGGCCGCCTGGGCCGCGCTGGGCCTGTGCGCGGTGTTCGTGGTGACCAGGCTGGCCCGGCGGGAGACCGTCCAGCACGCCTTCAGCGGGGTGTTCGGCGTCGCCCTCGGCGCCTGGATCTCGATGAAGAGCGGCCGCGCCGAGGACTTCTACCTGCCCGGCCTGCTGTGGAACGTCGGCTACTGCATCGCCCTGGCGGTCTCCGCCCTGGTGCGCTGGCCGATGATCGGCGTGATGCTCGGCCCGGTCACCGGCGAGATGTTCACCTGGCGCAAGGAGAACCCGGGCCGGTTCGCCGCCTACACCAAGGCGACCTGGGCCTGGGTGGTGATCATGGGCCTCAAGCCGGTGATCCTCTTCCCGCTGTACTTCACCCACAACGTCAACCTGCTCGGCTGGCTCAAGGTCGCCCTCGGCATCCCGCCGATGCTGCTGGCGATGTACGTCACCTGGCAGATCCTGCTCAAGGCGCCGCCGCCGATCAAGGCGCAGTTCGACGACGACGAGGAGCCGGCCCGCTAGCCGGAGCCCCGGCCGGCAGACCCGCACGCGACGGGCGAGGGCCCGCACCCACCAGGGGTGCGGGCCCTCGCCCGTGTCCGGTCCGCGCCTTCGGCCCTACTGGGCGCCGGAGGACGCCGACAGCAGGTCCTCCAGCTCCTCCTCGCGCTCCTGCGCGGCCACGAAGAGCAGCTCGTCGCCGCCCTCCAGGGTGTCGTCCTTGCCCGGCACCAGCACCCGGCCCTCGCGGATGATCGTCACCAGCGCGGTGTCCTGCGGCCAGGCCACGTCGCCCACCCGGGTGCCGACCAGCTCGGTGTCGGCGGCCAGGGTCAGCTCGACCAGGTTGGCGTTGCCCTGGCTGAAGCGCATCAGCCGGACCAGGTCGCCGACGCTGACCGCCTCCTCGACCAGGGCGGACATCAGACGCGGGGTGGACACGGCCACGTCCACGCCCCAGGACTCGTTGAAGAGCCACTCGTTCTTCGGGTTGTTCACCCGGGCGACCACCCGCGGCACCGCGTACTCGGTCTTGGCGAGCAGCGAGACGACCAGGTTCACCTTGTCGTCGCCGGTCGCGGCGATCACCACGTGGCAGCGCTGCAGGGCCGCCTCGTCCAGCGAGGTGATCTCGCAGGCGTCGGCCAGCAGCCACTCCGCCATCGGCACCCGCTCCACCGAGATGGAGTTGGGGTTCTTGTCTATCAGCAGGACCTCGTGCCCGTTCTCCAGCAGCTCGCCCGCGATCGAGCGACCCACGGCACCGGCCCCGGCAATGGCGACCCGCATCAGTGACCCTCCTCCTTCGGCCCCTGCGCGAACGCGGCCTCGACCGCCGTCAGGTCGCCCCGGCGCAGCATCACGTGCACCAGGTCGCCCTCCTGCACCACCATCTGGGGCGAGGGCAGCACGCCCTCGCCGAGCCGGGTGACGAACGCCACCCGGGCGCCGGAGGACTCCTCCAGCACGCTGATGCGGTGGCCGACCCAGCCCGGGGCGTAGGCGACCTCGGCCAGCTGGACGCCGCCGCTCGGGTCCTGCCACAGCGGCTCGGCGCCGCTCGGCAGCAGCCGGCGCAGCATCTGGTCGGCGGTCCACCGGACCGTCGCCACGGTCGGGATGCCCAGGCGCTGGTAGACCTCGGCGCGGCGGGGGTCGTAGATCCGGGCCGCGACGTTCTCCACGCCGAAGTTCTCCCGGGCCACCCGCGCGGCGATGATGTTGGAGTTGTCGCCGCTGGAGACCGCGGCGAACGCGCCGGCCTCCTCGATGCCCGCCTCGCGCAGGGTGTCCTGGTCGAAGCCGACGCCGGTCACCCGGCGCCCGTTGAACCCGGCGCCCAGCCGACGGAACGCGGTCGGGTCCTGGTCGACCACGGCCACCGAGTGGCCCTGTTTCTCCAGGGCTCTGGCGAGGGCCGAGCCCACGCGGCCGCAGCCCATGATGACGATGTGCACCGGCGCTACCTCACCCGTCCCGTAGGGTTCTTGACCTGCGCAAACACCGTTCATCTCCCTTTCCCGCCCGGCTTCCCTGGGCGAGCGTTCTCGTGGGGCGCCGACTCACAACGTGAGTGTTGCCCGCCGACTCGTATCCGACACGCTAGCCGGTCCATAGAACGCAGTCGCGACGAAGGGGGGGACAAACGGCGGAGCCCGGCCCGGGAAGCCCCTACGATTCCTTAACGTGCCTATGCCGACTGACCTACCGAAACGCATCCTGATCGGGCGCGCCCTGCGCAGCGACAAATTGGGCGAAACACTTCTGCCCAAGCGGATCGCGCTGCCCGTCTTCGCCTCGGACGCGCTCTCCTCGGTCGCGTACGCCCCCGAGGAAATCCTGCTGACGCTCTCCGTGGCGGGTGCCTCGGCGATCCACTTCTCCTGGCAGATCGGCGTCGTCGTCGCGATCGTGATGCTCGCGGTGGTCGCCTCCTACCGGCAGAACGTGCACGCCTACCCGAGCGGCGGCGGCGACTACGAGGTCGCGACCGTCAACCACGGCCCCAAGTCGGGACTCGTCGTCGCCAGCGCCCTGATGGTCGACTACGTGCTCACCGTGGCCGTCTCGACGACCTCGGGCGTCGCCAACGTCGTCTCCGCCGTCCCCGCGCTGCGCGGCCACGAACTGACCCTGTCGGTCATCGTCGTGGTGGTGCTGATGGGCATGAACCTGCGCGGCGTCCGCGAATCCGGCACCGCCTTCGCCGTCCCGACGTACGCCTTCATGATCGGCGTCATCGGCATGGTCGGCTACGGCTTCGTCCGGCACTTCCTGCTCGGCCAGGACATGCCCGCCGAGAGCTCCGGATTCCACCTCGCCGCCACCCCCGGCAACGAATCGCTGGCCGGGTTCGCCATGGTGTTCCTGCTGCTCAAGTCGTTCTCCTCCGGCTGCGCCGCGCTCACCGGCGTGGAGGCCATCTCCAACGGCGTGCCGGCCTTCCGCAAGCCCAAGAGCAAGAACGCCGCCACCACCCTGCTGATGATGGCCAGCATCGCCGTGGTGATGTTCATGGGCATCATCTGGCTGGCCCGCCTCACCGGCGTGCAGATGGCCGAGAACCCGGCCGAGCAGCTCGTCGGCTCCTCGCCCGGCTACCACCAGAAGACCGCGCTCGCCCAGATCAGCGAAGCCGTCTTCAACAACTTCACGCCCGGCTTCTACTTCGTCGCCGCCGTCACCGGCCTGATCCTGGTGCTCGCCGCGAACACCGCCTTCAACGGCTTCCCGGTGCTCGGCTCGATCCTCGCCCAGGACCGCTACCTGCCGCGCCAGCTGCACACCCGCGGCGACCGGCTGGCCTTCTCCAACGGCATCATCCTGCTGGCGATCGCCGCGATCCTGTTCGTCATCGCCTTCGACGCGGACCCCAACCGGCTGATCCAGCTCTACATCGTCGGCGTCTTCGTCTCCTTCAACATGAGCCAGTCCGGCATGATCCGGCACTGGACCCGGCTGCTGCGCACCGAGACCGACCCGGCCAAGCGCCGCCACATGCAGCGCAGCCGGGCGATCAACACCTTCGGCCTGGTGATGACCATGGCCGTGCTGATCGTCGTCCTGGTCACCAAGATCAGCCACGCCTGGATCGCGATCGCCGCGATGGTCGTGCTCTTCGTGATGATGAAGGGCATCCGCCGCCACTACGACCGGGTCTCCGAGGAGCTCATCGCCGCCGAGGAGCCGGACGACGTGGTGCTGCCCACCCGGGTGCACGCCATCGTGCTGGTCTCCAAGCTGCACAAGCCCGCGCTGCGCGCCCTCGCCTACGCCAGGCTCGCCCGCGCCCACACCCTGGAGGCCGTCACCGTCAACGTCGACCCGGCCGACACGGCGGCGCTGCGCCGGGAATGGGACGAGCGCGGCATCGAGGTGCCGCTCAAGGTGCTGGACTCGCCGTTCCGCGAGATCACCGGACCCGTCCTCGACTACGTGAAGAACCTGCGCCGCAGCAGCCCGCGCGAGGTGGTGTCGGTCTACATCCCCGAGTACGTGGTCGGCCACTGGTACGAGCACCTGCTGCACAACCAGAGCGCGCTGCGGCTCAAGGGGCGGCTGCTGTTCAAGCCCGGGGTGATGGTCACCTCGGTGCCGTGGCAGCTGGAGTCCTCCGAGCGGCGCAAGCCGCAGAAGGCCTGGTCGGCGCCGGGTGCCGTCCGGCGTGGCGAGCCTCGGGCGCCGAAGGCCGTAAAGTCGAAGGTCCCCGTTATGCCAGACGCCACCGCTGACAGCAGCAAGGACTCCGCCCAGTGACCCGCAACACCCCGTCCCGCTCCTCCGGCTCCTCGGGCAAGGGTGCCCGCAAGGGCGCCGCCAAGCCCGGCAAGGTCGCCCGGCCGCGCTGGGGCAAGCCCGTGCGCCCGGCCGCCACCGACCGCGACGGCTTCACCGCGCAGACCGCGCCGCTCGCGCCGGGCGAGCCCGCTCCCGCGCGTCCGGCGGAAGCCGACACGGGGAAGCCGAAGGCCGCCCGTACGCAGAAGACCGACGGTGCGCAGAAGGCCGAGCGCACGCAGAAGGCCGAGCGCTCCAAGGACGGTGCGCCGAAGGGCGACCGTGCGCAAGGATCCCGCGCGCAGGCGTCCCGCACGCCGGGGGAGCGTCCGCGCAAGCAGGCGGTGCGGCCGCCGAAGGCGCTGCGCACCGCGCCGCGGGCCGCGCGGCCCGAGACGCCGTCCGGCGATCCGCTGGCCGGCCAGCGCTACGAGGTCGAGGTCGGCCCGGTCGCGCACGGCGGCGGGCACTGCGTGGCCCGGCACGAGGGCCGGGTGCTGTTCGTCCGGCACGCGCTGCCCGGCGAGAAGGTGGTCGCACTGGTCACCGAGGGCACCTCCACCTCCCGGTTCCTGCGGGCCGACGCGGTCGAGATCCTGGAGCCCGCCAAGGAGCGGATCGCGCCGCCGTGCCCGTTCTCCGGGCCCGGCAAGTGCGGCGGCTGCGACTGGCAGCACGTCACCCCGGGCGGGCAGCGCAAGCTCAAGGGGCAGGTGCTGACCGAGCAGCTGGCCAAGCTGGCCGGCCTCACCCCGGCCGAGGCGGGCTGGGACGGCAGCGTCGAGCCGGTCGGCGGCAAGCTGCCGGCCGGGCAGGTGCCGACCTGGCGCACCCGCGTGCAGTACGCGGTGGACCAGGAGACCGGGAAGGTCGGCCTGCGCAAGCACCGCTCGCACGAGGTGCAGCCGGTGGACCGCTGCCTGATCGCCGCCGAGGGCGTCACCGAACTCGGCATCGAGGCCCGTGACTGGCCGGGCATCGCCTCGGTCGAGGTGATCGCCGCGAGCGGCTCCTCGGACCGCCAGGTGGTGCTCACCCCGCGCCCCGGCGCCCAGCTGCCGCTGGTCGAGCTGGACAAGCCGGTGTCGATCGCCCGGGTCGACGACCAGGGCGACATCCACCGCGTGCACGGCCGCAGCTTCGTGCGCGAGCGGGCGACCGGGCGGACCTGGCGGGTCAGCAACGGCGGCTTCTGGCAGATCCACCCCGAGGCGCCGGACACCCTGGTCGACGCCGTCCTGGACGGCCTGGACCCGCAGTGGGGCGAGAACGCGCTCGACCTGTACTGCGGCGTCGGCCTGTTCGCGGGCGCGCTGGCCGACCGGGTCGGCGAGGAGGGCGCGGTGCTCGGCATCGAGTCCTCCAAGCAGGCCGTGGCCGACGCCCGGCACAACCTGGCCGCGCTGGACAACGTGCGGATCGAGTGCGACCGCGTCGAGACGCTGCTGCCGCGCACCGGCATCACCGCCACCGACCTGATCGTCCTGGACCCGCCGCGCTCGGGCGCGGGGCGCGAGACCGTCGCGCACCTGGTCGGCCTGGAGGCGCGCCGGATCGCGTACGTCGCCTGCGACCCGGCGGCGCTCGCCCGGGACCTGGCGTTCTTCCGCGAGGGCGGCTACCGGCCGGTCTCGCTGCGGGCCTTCGACCTGTTCCCGATGACGCACCACTTCGAGTGCGTGGCGGTCCTGGAGCCGATCGGGAAGTGACCCGGCGGCCCTCCGGGGTGCCGGCCGGCTTCGACGGGCGCTGATCGCGTTCGAGGGAGTCCGAGGCGGTCCGGGGAGTTCGGCGGACGAGACGGCAGAGGAGGCGGCACCCGTTCACACGGGTGCCGCCTCCTCGCCGTTCCGGTGCGGGACGGTCAGGGCCGGTTGTGCTCCTCTTCGTCGGCGCTGTGCGGAAGGTCGATCCCGTGCTGGGCGGCGAGCCGGAGCAGTCCGGCGATCCGGCCCTCGTACGCCTGGACGCCGTCGGCGTCCCCTTCGGCCCGGGCCGCTGCGAGGTCCCGGCGGGCCTGGGCGAGCTGCTCGCGCAGCTCCTGGTCGAACATGGCTGTCATTGCCGGCCTCCAGACCGGTCGGTGCCGCTCCGCGGAACGCGCTCAGGAGAGTTCAGAGTCCCGGAAGGTGAAGAACTCTTCAAGTCTCGCTCGCCCCGGCGGGGCGGCGTCGGGCGCGGTGGCCGCGGAGGCGCTTCGCGGGTGCCGGGCCGGGCGGTCGCCGGGGTGCGGGTCAGGGAGTGGTCAGGGGGACGCAATGCGCCGGTAAAGGCCGCTGCCGGCGCGGCCGTTCGGCTCCCGGAGGGGGCTTGACGAGGTGATTCGCGCGGGGCGAAGGTGAGCGGCCGACATGTCATGTGTGCTGTTGCACAGCCACCGCCGGGGCCGCACCCTCCCGCCCGGAGCGGTCGGCCGGGAGGGTGCGGCCCTTGCGTGAGGGGGAGGGTCATGGAGCTGGAACTGCGGCACCTTCGCGTGCTGTGCGCCATCGCCGACACGGGGAGCGTCGGCAGGGCCGCCGTCCTGCTCGGCGCCTCGCAGCCCGCGACCAGTACGCAACTGCGCCGGATCGAACGCCACCTGGGCGCGCCGCTGTTCGAGCGCACGGCCGTGGGCGTCGCGCCGACCTGCTTCGGTGTCGAGGTGGTGGCCGCCGCGCGCGACCTCCTCACCCGCGCCGACTGCCTCGGCCGCCGCCCGGCGGCCCCCGGCGAGCCGGCCCGCCAGGAGCTGCGCCTGGCCGCGACCATCTCGCCGATCCTGCCCGGACTGGTCACCAGGGCCCGGCACCAGCGGCCCGACCAGCGCTTCACGGTGACCTCCGTCTACCGCTCGTCGGACATCGTCGACCTGCTGGAGCAGGGTGACGCGGAGGCCGCCGTGGCCGTCGACTACCCGGGCCGGGAACTGCGCCACTCGCCGGCCGTCGCGCACCGCGGCATCGTCACCGAGCCCGCCTTCGTCGCACTCCCGGCGGGCCACCGGCTCCGGCACCGCACCGAGATCGCCCTGGTGGACCTGGCCGAGGAGGACTGGTTCCTCACCCCCGACGACGGGGCCGGCTGGCACGGCGTGTTCTACGGCGCCTGCGCCGCGGCGGGCTTCACCCCGGCGACCGTCCACGAGTTCCTCGGCGGTCGGCTGGAGCTGCAGGAGATGATCTCCGCCGGGCTCGGGATCTCCGTCGTCCAGGCGACCACCAGGCCGCTGGCCGAAGTGGTGGTCAAGCCGCTCGCCGGGACGCCGATCTGGGTCCGCCACCTGCTGGCCTGGCGGGCCGCCGGGGTGAGCGGCGAGGTGGTGGAGACGCTGTTCGGCGCGGCGGCCGCGGCCTACCGGGACCTGATCGCCAGTTCGCCGACCTTCCAGGCCTGGGCGGCGCGGACGTACCGGCCGGTCCGGCCGTAGGGGGATCGGGTCCGGCGGCGGGGAGGCAGGGGCCGGAGGCGGGGAGGCCGGGTCCGGCCGTGGCCGGGGCGGGAGGCCGGTCCCGGTGGGGCGGTGTTATGCCGGACGCAGGAGATGTCATATGACCTGTGACATTGTTCTGGCCGGTCGCCCGATGGCAGGATCACGTCGACTTCCCCCAAGCCTCGGCAGTCGTCCAGTCACCTCCCCCACAGGAGAAGGACCCCGCAGTGCGCCTTCGCATACCCCTCCCCACGCTCATGGCCGGCGTCGTCGCCGGCTGTGCCACCGCCGCCACCCTGCTGCCCGTCCCCGCGCTCGCCGCGTCCGGGCCGGCCGCCCAGCCGTCGGCCGCCGCCCGGTCGTCCGCCGCCGCCCCGGCGACGGCCGACGCCGCGTCGGCCGTCCCGAAGCCGCTGGGGGCCTTCCTCGCGGCCGACCCCTCCGAGGCCGCCGCCCCCGCCGCCAAGCCGCTGCCGCCGGCGCTGCTGGGCCAGGCCGTGATGGGCCAGCCGGCCGGCACCGCCGTGCAGACCGCGCCCCGCCCCGCCCAGCCGCACGCACCCGCGGCCAAGCCGGGCAACTCCGCGGCCCAGCCCGGCAGTTCCGCCCGTGCCCTCGCGGGCGCGGCCGGTGCGGCCGCGCCGAGCTGCGCCCCCGCCGACTTCGGCGGCCGCAGCGGCGCCGACCTGGTCTCCTTCCTCGAAGGCTCGACCACGGACTGCGTGACCACGCTGTTCAACGTCACCGGCACCGACGCGGGCAGGATCTTCAAGGAATCCCAGATGCTCACCGTCGCCAACGCCTACCAGGGCCTGGCGGCGAACTACACCGGGGACAACTCCACCGGCATCCTGCAGCTCGTGCTCTTCCTGCGGGCCGGGTACTACGTCCAGTCCAACAACACGGACGCGGTCGGCCCCTACGACGCGGCGCTCACCGCCGCCTCCAAGGCCGGGCTCGACGCCTTCTTCGCCGGCCGGCACTGGACCGACGTCACCGACAACAACGGCACCGTGCTCAACGAGGTGCTGGTCCTGACCGACAGCGCCAACCTGCAGGGCAGCTACCTGGGCGTCTACAAGCAGGTGCTGACCAGCTACAACAACTCGTACAACACCTTCCCGAAGATGCTCAAGGCGGTCAACGCCGTGCTGTCCGCGCCGCTGTGGCGGGGCAACTGGAACAGCGACTTCGTCAGCGCGGTCGGCGCCGACCCGAGCATCGGCACCGTCCTGGGCGACTTCGCGCTCAACCACAAGGACCTGCTCGGCACCGCCAACGCCTACCTCGACGTCAACGCCGGCAACGACCTCGGCCGGATGGCCGGCGACGGCCCCGTCGTCGAGGCCGCCGTCAAGGGGAAGGTCAAGGCGGTGCTCGACGGCGCCCAGATCACCGGCGTCACCGGCCCGTTGTACGTCCACACCGCCTACCAGGCCAACGCCTTCGACCCCGGCCAGTGCTCGTACTACGGCACCTGCGACCTGCCGGCGAAGCTGACCGCGGCGGTGCTGCCGAACCAGCTGGTCTGCGACAACCGCACCATCCTGACCGAGTCGCTGTCGCCCGCCGACCTGGCCGCCGTCTGCACCAGCCTGCGCGGCGAGGACACCTTCTTCCACAACCTGGTGAAGGACAACGGCCCGGTCAACCCGTACGGCAAGAACATGACCCTCGCGGTCTTCGCCAACCAGGCCGACTACCTGAACTACTCCTGGGCGATCTTCGGGAACTCCACCGACAACGGCGGCCAGACCGTGATGGACCCGACCGACCCGAACAACCGCGCCGTGTGCGTGATGTACCAGAAGTCGTGGAACGACGGCTTCACCGCCAACGTGTGGAACCTCAACCACGAGTACACGCACTACCTCGACGGCATCTACGACATGAAGGGCAACTTCTCCACCGAGATCTCCGTGCCCGACATCTGGTGGATCGAGGGCGTCGCCGAGTACGAGTCCTACGCCTACCGCGGCACCACCGACACCCAGGCGATGGCCGAGGCCGCCAAGCACACCTACAAGCTCAGCACCGTCTTCCAGAACACGTACGGCAACTCGGACTCGGTGCGCACCTACCCCTGGGGCTACCTCGCCGTCCGGTACATGTTCGAGAAGCACCCGGCCGACGTCTACGCCATGCTCGGCCACTTCCGCACCGGTGACTACCAGGGCGGCTACGCGGTCTACAACGGCATCGGCACCGGCTACGACGCCGACTTCGACGCCTGGCTCACCGGCTGCGCCGCCGGCGCCTGCTTCGCGGACGGCCCGACCGCGCTGTTCGACCAGGCCGTCAACGGCGCCACCGTCACGCTGACCGACAAGTCCGTCCAGACCGGCCCCGGCCAGATCACCGCCTGGCACTGGACCTTCGGCGACGGGACCTCCTCCGACCAGCGGAACCCGAGCCACGGCTACGCCGCCGCGGGCACGTACACCGTCGCCCTGACCGTCACCGACGCCACCGGCAGGACCGCCAGCACCCCGGCCTCGGTCACCGTCACCACCGGCACCGGCGGCGGCACCACCCTGCCGACCTGCACCGACCCGCGCACCGACGCGCTCGGCCAGAACTGCTCCCGGTCCAACCTCACCGCCACCGCCGGCAACCTCGACTACCTCTACGTCTACCTGCCGGCCGGCGTCAGCACCCTGAAGATCAGCACCTCCGGCGGCACCGGCACCGCGTACCTGTACTACAACGCGGACACCTGGGCCTCGCCGAACGCCTTCACCGCCTCCTCCACCAACGCCGGCAGCACGCAGAGCATCACCGTCACCAACCCGACGGCCGGCTACCGCTACATCAGCCTCTACGCCAACACCGACTTCAGCGGGGTGACGGTCAGCACCCAGTTCTGATCCGGCCCTGCGTTCGCTCCCGGGCGGCCAGGCCCGCGGCACCCCGCCGCGGGCCCGGCCGCCCGGCGTCCGTGGGGGCGTCCGCCGGGTGTCGGACGGCACGAATGGTTTCAGTCGCAGTGCTGTTGACCTGGGAGCTGAAATCTTTCATGCGGTGGATCTTGTGGCTTCCACCGCACGAAAGATTTCAGTTCGCACATGGCCGTCTGAGGCAGGCAGACAGGAGTCACGCTCGGTGACACGACACGGCAGTACTTGAGGGTCCCCCGCCGCCCTATCTGGGCTGAGCTGTGTGAGGCCCTCACGTGCGTCCGTGATGCTCGCCACTCGGGAGGATTAACCTTGGTCCGTGCTGTTGACCTACGTTGACGAGAGCTACTCGGACACCAAGTACTACATCGCGGCCCTCCTGTGTCCCGACACCGAGGCGATCTCACTCGCCAAGGCGCTCGACAAGGTGGTCGCCGAAGCGGCGTGCTCCTACGACGTCCCTGCCGAGGCCGAACTCCACGGACACGACATCTTCCAGGCCAAGGGCCACTGGAAGAAGATGGGACCGCTGGTCCGAGCGAGGGTCGGTGTCTACAGCAGCGCCTTCCAGGCCATAGCCGACCATGACGTGAAGATCATTCTTCGCGGCGTCGATCTTGCTGGCCTGCAGAGGCGCTACGGCGATAACCATGACGCGCCCCACTCGATTGTCCTCACCCACCTGCTTGAGCGAGTCGAGGAGTACGCGCGTTCCAAGGACGAGTTTGCGTTGATGATCGCCGACGAGGTCCCCGGGCAGGACGGCTATCGCGAAGAGCTCGCCTACTACAAGTCTGTTGGAACATGGGGCTATCGCGCGACGCAGCTCACGCGCATCGTGGACACCATGCACTTCGCACCGTCCCGGTCGAGCAGACTCGTGCAGGCTGCGGACCTCATCGCGTACCTCCATCGACGCATCAGGAGCCAGGCGGACGTCGATGACCGCGCAAGGCGGGCCAACGAGAAGTTGTGGGAGCGGATCCAGCCGAAGATCCAGCACAGCTTGACCTGGTACCCCTCCTAGATGCACAAAGGCCCCGTCACGCGGACGGGGCCTAGGGCTCACCGGAAGACTTTGACGTCTCCCTGGCTCTAAGTTTAGCGATTTGCTGCTCGATGGGAACAACGGACAGCGTGTGCTGAGCCACTTTTGAGCCATCGGGACTATGCCCCGTGGGGCCGCTGAGCTGGCGCTTTAGTCTGTGATCACCGTGTTGGATTCTCGCCGAGGCTTCAGCCGGCGGCCGTCTCTCCGTTGTCGGGCTCGCTCGACGTGATGGGGAGCTGGGGCTCCTCGTGCCACGAGGTGTCGTAGGTGCTCTGAGCGTTCTCGTTGATCACGATGTTGCTCATGAGCTTGCGGTCGACGATTTCGGCGCCGGTCATGACGGCTTCGGCGGCGGACTCCCGGATCAGTTCTGCGAGCGAGCTGATGTTGCCTCCGGTGCGCTGGTGGAGGTACTTCCAGGCTCGCTTGAGAGTTCCGGGCTGGTGCCGGTAGAGCACGAGGGCGTCCTCCATCGACGCGATGACGCTGACCCAGTCGGCCTTGTCCTGCCGCGTCTCGATGGAGAACGGCTCGATGTGAAGCAGGGTGTTGCGGCCGGAGGTCTGGGTGACGCGGGAACCGCCGGCGCCCTCCAGGAACAGCCCGGAGTGCTTGAGGTCAACCCCGGTGTAGATGAAGGTGGCCGCCGTGTGGTTGGCGATGAACTTCAGGTGGTCGTTGACGACCTTGCCTTCCCTGAGCGACAGGTCCATGAAGTGGGCGTCGTCGATGATCACCAGCTCCACGCCGCAGCGACGCATCTCGTCCAGGAGCCGGTTGGTGATGGTGCTCTTGGTCGCGCCCGAGCGGTACCCCATGCCCATGTAGTCGGCCAGCGCGATGGACAGGTCCTTCGGGGTGGCCTGGGAGGGGATGTTGACGTACACCACGGGCGTGTAGTCGATCGAGCGGTTGTCGACGCGGTAGCTGCGTTCGAAGCGCTCGGGGAACTCCTGGCGCAGACTGTGCTCGAAGTCGTAGCCGAACATCTTGACGAGGGTGGACTTGCCCAAGGTGGCGGGGCCGTCCAGGACGATGCCGCGGCGGGCTCCCGCCGGCTGGTGGGCGTTGGTGACCATCCGGCGGCGGATCTGGTGGTGGATGGCTTCCATCTTGGCAGTGCGGACGATCACCAAGGCACTGTGGTGGGCGTTGCGGGCCTTGTTGTGGAGGCTCTTCTCTCGGGCGCTGAGCTGCTCGTACAGCTCCAGGGAGAGCTTCTCGGGCTTGAGGGGCGGCTCGAAGTCGAGGTACGCGCGCCATTCCTCCTTCGTGCGGGGCTCGGAGAGGCCCGGGTGCTCGAAGTAGTGAGGTTCGTCGTCAGGGAAGGCGATGGCGGTCACGTGCTCAGTTCTCCTGGTGGATGCGTGGGTTCCACACCGTTGCGGGTTGGATGGCGTCGAGATCGAGGTCGTCGTCCTCGTCCGGCAGGTCGGGAACGGCGTGCAGGCCGGTGATGGTGGGCTTGCGGGTTTCCGGAAGCGGAGCGGGCGGCGGCGCCGGCACGGCCGGGGTGGAGCGCAAGGCGTCGGCAGCCTGTGCGTGGGCGCGGTGGCGGTCGCGGGTCCAGCGCTTGCGGGTTCCCTTGGTCCAGGTCTCGGGCGCGTCGGTGCGGTTCTGCAACTCCCGCAGCGCCTGGGCGATGCTGGCCTGCTTGGAGGCGTCGGATCCGCGTTGGAGGAGGAGGCGTTTGGCTTCGCGCAGGGTGATGTCGGTGAACGGCTGCAGGTCGCTGAGCGCATGGGTCCACCGCAGCGTGTACCACTTCTTGTCGCGGGGGTTGTGGAAGTAGACGTGCAGGAGATTGCGCGGGTCATAGCGGATCGGCCACAGCTCGTTCGGGTAAGGCGACTTGGCCTTGCGGAACTGGTAGAGCACGTCGGCGTTGTAGACGAGGTGGTTGATCTCCACACCGTAGGAGTTGATGACCCGTCCGCCGTTGTCGGCGATCGGCAGCAGTTCGTAGTACAGGTTCGGATCCCTCGGGCAGTCGACGAAGCCAGCCGAGCCCAGGGCCATCGCGTACGCCTCGTTCGGCGAGACCTCCAGGTCGGGGAAGCCGTACAGGTGCAGTCCGGAGTGCGGGTGCTGCTGGTAGACGGCCACGACGTACTCGGCGAAGAACTCGGCGATCTCGTCGATGCTCCAGCGGGCCTGCTCCTCGACGGTGCGGCCCCGGGTGGCGACGTTGAAGCCCTTGTAGCCGGCGACGTGCATGGAGAACTGCTCGCGGATGGTGCCGAAGAGCCGTTCGATGTGCGGCTTGTCGGTGGGCTTGAGCTTGCGCGCGTCCTGGATGTCGATCTTCCAGGAGCGGCAGGCACGCCGTACCACGTCGGACTGATAGGGCTTTCCGTGGTCGAAGAGCAGGGTCTCGGGATAGATCACCGGTCGGGCGGCGGCGTGGGCGAGGCGCTCGTCCAGCGAGAGCAGGCGCTCGTAGGGCACCCGGAGCATCGAGTAGCGCAGGGCGTCGCCCCATGCCGGGCGCATCGGCTCTGGCGTCATCACGTCCGCCAGCAGGAGGCCGATGTCGATAGCCTTTGTGCCAGCGGGAGTGAGCCGCCAGGCCAGGATCGAGCGGGTCGCCACGTCGAGTGCGACGGTGAGTTCGACCCCGTACGTGCTGTCGGTGGCCGCATCCCACGCCAGGACGTCGAGCGGCGTGGTGTCGAGCATGACGACCTGGCCGGGGCGGTGCGCGATGACGTTGCCGAAGGTGCGGTCGGGCTGGTTGGCGGCCGACTGGCGCTGGTAGGCGGGATCGGAGGGTCGCCGGTCCAGCAGCGTCTTGACCAGGCGTCGGAAGGTGTCCTCCTTGGGCAGCAGTATCGTGCCCTCGCCGTAGTCGGCGTCGAGCCTGTTCTGCGTGCGCCTCAGGAACCGGGTGGTGACGGCGGAGGAACTGTCCATCCGTTCGGACGCAGACTGCTCGCGGATCGCCTGGATGACCCGCGGGTCGGTGTTGCGGAACGGGTTGCGGATGCGTGTCTTGCGCCCGTCGACCAGTGCGAACAGGCCCTTCTCGTCCCACTCTTCCAGCAGCTGCCAGAGGCGGCGGGAGGTGCGGCCGAGTTCCGCGGCTTTGGCTTCGATGCGTTCGGTCACCGGGAGGTTGGGGTCGTACTGCGGGCGGGGCTCGCAGGCCAGGGCCTTCATCGGGTCGCCGGAGCGAAAGCCCGTGGTGGCCTCCCACAGGTGAGCCTCCAGGTCCAGGGCCGCCTGGCGGACCTCGGGGGACACGGTGGCCAGCACCCCGCCCGGGTCTAGCCCCACGTCGTTGCTCCCGGTGCCGGGCGGCGGCTCGGCGTGAGCGCGGAAGGAGGGATCGGCCAGCAACTCCGAGAGCATGATGGTGATCCGGTGCCCGGTTATGGACCGCAGCCGCACCAGCGCGCCGTCGGTGCCCACGACCTGGTGGCGCTCGTCCTCGAACTCGATCCAGTCCTCGACGGCGATGCGGTAGCGCTGGTTCATCGCGTCCTCTCCGAAGCAGGGGCGGCCCACACCCGGGTGTGGTCGCGAAGCGGCCGGTCGATGTCGAAGAGCAGGTGGTGGTGCCACATCAGGTGGTAGATGACCGGACGCGCTACCTCGGGGTCATGGCGAAAGCTGACCAGGTCTCCGAGCGCGATCGGCTGGGTGGCGAGCGCGAGGATCGGATCGACCAGATCAGCGGTGGCGTTCAGCGGCCGGCGGTAGCCGCACAGCCATTCGACAGTTGCCCACAGCTGGGGATCGGGGTCACCGACCATGCGGTAGTCCCAGCCGAGGTCCTGGCAGGCCTTCTCGGTGCGCTCGGCCTGCTGGACGACGCGGAGCTTGGCCAGTTGCTGAGGGTTCTTCACATCCAGCAGGAGCACCGAGCCGTTGGTGCGGCGGACGAACAGGTCAGGGACGTGCGTCCACTTCCCCTGGGCGTCAACGCCTTCGAGGATGAACGGCTGCGCGGCGAGAGCGGCGACCTGGGAGTCGAAGTCCAGCAGCTTCATCCACTTGGCTTCGAGGTAGCTCTCGTAGTCCAGGACGGCGTCGCAGCTGGCTGCCCAGTACGAGCCTGGGGTATGTCGCATCCCCGCGTACGAGGGGATCTCGCGAGCGGGCAGGCAGTCCTCGAAGCGCACCGTGGCCGCTTGGGAGGCGGGTATCAGGCGCTCGGTCTGCTGGGCGTCGTAGTAGTGGACGAACAGCTGGTCGGGCGCATACCTGACCGGCCGTAGGGTCCGGGTTCTCTTCGGACTCACGTCCGTCCTTCCTCAAGGGCCGTGTCGTGGATCGCTCCGGTGGGCGGCTGCTCGCTGCTGTCGTCGCTCAGGCAGGCCGGGATCGTCAGGGGCTCCGGGACGGAGCGCTGCCAGCGGGCCAAGGCGGTGCTCATCGCAGTCCGGCGCGGGGCGACCAGTAGTGGGGCTGTCAGGGCGAGGACGGCGGCCGCGTGCGCGGCAGTAGGCGGGGCCATCCCGAGCTTGGTCCGGGCGCCGCCGTGGCGGGCACGCCGGCGCACGTCCTGGTAGGCCGTGAAGGCCTCGGCGGCCTCGGGAATCAGCGCCTGGCAGCTCGCTAGGTCGCTCGGTACGGCACCCGCTCGGGCGGCAGCGGCCAGGTAGCGCAGGGCGGCGAAGAAGTCAGCCGTCGCCACCGCCCGCCCGGCGACCACGGCCGGGCCCCCGTGCGCGGCCTCCAGCACCAGCTTCTGCACGTCCACGAGTTGCACCGGAACGGTCACGGACGGCAGCTCGGCCAGAGCCTGCTCACAAGGGACCGATCGCCGCCCGGGAGCCACTGAGCGGCGGTTGTTGCACCGCCGCAGGTCCAGGACACCCGATCGGGTCGGCAGACCGCCGGGATGCCCGGAGTGCGCGAGCCCGAACCGGTCACCGCATATCGGGCAGGTGTCCACCAGCAGCACCCGGTGGACCGGACACACCGCCGCAATGCCCAGGCGCCACCACAGCTGCCACACCGGACGCTCGCCCAGGCACTTCGGGCACGCCCGGGTGCCGGTGAACAGTGCCCACTCGCGGTTGCTCAGCCGGGTCACCGACGGCGGGTCGGCCAGGTCCAGACGTGAGAAGTCCAGAACACCGCCCGCGTACCGGGCCAGTTGCATGAACCGCAGCTCGATCTCGTCCAACCCGGTCGCCGCCCCGATCCGGCGCGCACCCAGCTCCGTCAGCGCCACGCCGTAGCACACCGGCCGCACCGCGCGGTCGCTCGAACGGCACTCCAGCCCCAGCCGCCGCGCGGCCTCACCAGGCGTCAGCTCCAGATCCACCGCGACCCGGTCCACCCACGAGGGGAAGGACTCCCCAACCGCTGGCACCAACACAGAGGGGAGCCTGCGCGGGACCGCGGACGGCAGCCGTCGCACCTCGGCTCCGCCTGTTGCCAGGGTCGGCACATTGGGATCAGGCAGCGGCTGTGCCGACGCGGACATGCGACCTCCCCCAGGCGCAATAAATTGATCTTGTAGGAGACTTCCTACACCTCGGACTGTACTACGGTTACTGCCCGTGGCGAATAGCGATTCAGATCCGGGCATCCCGGCCCAGCGCGTCCTCTTTGGGCGCCGCCTGCGGGCGCTTCGCGAGAGGCAGGGGTTGACTCAGACCGCCGTGGCGGCAGCAGCTGGCATGGACCGGTCCTTCTACATCGATCTGGAAACCGCTCGGCACAGTGTCTCGGTGGACCGCATTCCGGCCCTGGCGAAGGCACTGGGTGTCGAGCCCCACGAGTTGTTCACCGAGGACTGAGCGGCCCTCGGAAGCGGAAAACGCGTCACTACCAAGGGGCTCGTTCTTTCATGCCCACGGCCGCACCCGTACCTCTGTCCAGATGAGCACCCGCGCCCACACCTCGAACGAAATCCGGCTTGCCACAACGCACTGAGTCAGCCGCTGTCGGGCTCGTCCATCAGCCGGTCGTGCCCTCCGGCGGTGCGGGCTCCGCCCGACGGCCCGGTCAGCGCCTCGCGCAGTGCGTCGATCCCTGGATAGGGGTTCGCGCGTCGGCGGGTCTCACCGGAGTAGACCCATCGGGTGATCTGGCATCGCCCAAGGCCATCGGGGCCGTGGATGGTGGAGAGGGGGCTCGCGCCGAGCCGGAAAGCGCCGTCGAGCTCGTCGCGCACCGCGTCGCAGGCGTGGTTTCCCGCAGCGGTCAGCTCGAACCACAGGTCCATGAACAAATCGATGTTCTGCAGGTACTCGCGTTCTGCCCGGCGGCGCTCCGGTCCGTATTCGAGCACGAGGGAGTGGTCCCAGAGCTCGTAGAAGTTGTCGACCTTCGGGGAGAACGTGCTGGTGCTGGTGAAGAAGTTCAGCAGGTCCGACAGCGCGCGGCGGAAGTTGTTCATCGCGCTTGCGACCTTGGTGAACGGCCTTGGCCACTCGACCTCGACCATCCACAGCCGCAGCGCGGTCAGGCGGTCCTGAACCGCGAAGGGAATGCCGAGCGGCGGGATCAGCGACGCCTCGGAGGTCTTGCGCCAGGTGTCGAGTCCGGCCAGTTCGGACCAGCGCATCACGAGATCGACGGCCGACAAGCGGGCGGTCTCCTTGATCTCCTCGTCCACCGCGGCCAAGAGTTCCAGCCAGCCCTCGACATCACGGTCGGCGGCTGCGAGCTCGCGCCCGTGCTGGTCCGCGTACTCGGTGCAGCGTTCCACGAAGCGCTGGACGAAGTCGGCGGTCGGCAGGCTCTGGATCGACGGGCTCAGGTTCCGGTTGATCGTCGCGTGCGGCAACTGCTCCTTCCCGCTCGGCTGGTTCTTCTTCCTGCCGGCGAGCCTGGTCTCCGTCCCGGCTCCGCAGGAGGTCATCAGCTGCCGGAGGCGGCCGATGAACCACTGAGGATCTGCCTGGACGTCGAGGTCTCGCGCCGATTCCATCACCATGCCGGCGAGGCTATCGAGTGGAGCCCGGGCCGGGACGGCAGAACACCGGCCCCGGGTGTCCAGGAGTGTCCAACCAGGCCAAGAGTCCTGGAACCAGGAGCCGTTGATGCCGTTCGCTGGGATCGCCGGAACTCGCCGGCCTGGCTAGACAGAGGAAAACAGATGATCATCGCAGCAGACGTGCTCCAGCTCGTGAGGGAGGCGCTCGGCAGTTGGCCAGCGACCGTGCGGTTCTGCCTGCTCGCCGCCGTGCTCACGATCGTGTGGATGGCCGTGAGCCGACGGCGGGAGGACGGAAACCCGGCCCGGGGTCAACGCGCCGCCAGCTCTGACGGGCGGTTGGGCCGGTCCCGATCTGCGCGGTCGGGGCGACGGACGCCCTCGGCTCGCCGCCGGAGCTGACCCGTTGTGACATGTGACCATCGAACACGGCGTCGCTGAAGGTCGCGCCGTACTGGACGGCTGTGACGAGCCAGCGTTTGAGTGCAGCGACGACCAGCAGTACCGCCGGACTGTGCTCGTCGACGAGCACGGCCGGGTAGATCAGCCCGGCCGCGACGCAGGCCGGAGTTGTCTGGCCGGTCGGCGCAGTAGGGAAGTACTGCTTGCGCTTGGGTAGCGCCCCGAGCGCGCTGGGGCAGCGGCCGGACGACCTGGGCCTGGCTTCGCAGGTGCACCCTATGAAGCCACATCGACTTCGACATCCGGCCGCGGCGCGGCAGGGGCTTGCGTACGCTCGGAAAATCGCGGGTTTCGCAACTGCCAGCCGTCCGCTTGGGCTTGGATGACGACCTGTCGGTGGTGAGCGCGAAACTAGCGCTAAGCAACGGATCGGCCCAACGGTCGGGCGCGGTGAAGGGGGACGGGATGAGCTGGCTCGCAGTGCGATCCGGCGCTGGGCATTGGGTCCGGGGCAGGCTTGCCGCGCGCGGCCGGCGAGTGGATCTGGTCACCGCCACGCGCGCCGCCCGCGAACTGGTCCGGCTGGTCGGGCTGGACGCGGCCGACCGGGCGGCCTTCGCGCCGGTGCGTACCGCGATCGAGCGGCGGATCGGTGTCGAACGCTACCTCTACTACCTGCGGCTGTCGCCGTGGCTGGCCCCGTTGAGTGTGCTGCCGTTTCTCGTGGTGCTCGGTGGTCGCCCGCGCGCGGCCGCGACAATGGTTGCGCTGCTGTGGACGATCATGGTGGCCCGGATGCTGGCTGTCCGGTATCGGGCGGCCCGGTACCGGGTGGCAACCGTCCTCGGCCTGGCAGCCGCCACGTCGTTCTGGGTTAACGCGGTGACACAGCATGGGAGTTCGGCCGCTCCCTGGTACCTCCCGCAGATCGCTCGGGTGGCGCTGGTCCTGTTCGTCCTCGTTGAGGCCCCGCTCCTGGTCTTCTGGTGGCTGCATTACCGGGGCCGGGTGGATGAGGGCTGCCACGCCTATGACCGGCTTGTTGTTAGGGCGGTTGAGGTGGCGCACCGGATTCACCGGGAACGCTCCGGCTGGCGCTCGGCGTCCACCTGCCGCACGTGGACGCAGGAGATCGACAGCCTCGCTGTCGATGCCGCTCGCTGCCTGGCCCTGCCGGAGCGTACCGATGCGGCTGACCGGCGCCTTCGTGCTGAACTGCGTGTCGAGGCTGAACGGATCGCGGAGGGCATCCGGCTGCTGAAGGCGGAGCTGGTGCGGGCGCGCTCCGAGGAAGACGTGGCGGAGGTCGTGGCAGCGCTGGTGCGCGGCATGTTGTTGGTGGCCCGTTTCGACCGGGCCGCGCTGCTGGCGACCGCACCGCCGGCCCCGATCCCGCCCCGCTTCCTGGCGCGGCTGGGCGCACGGCTCGTCCCGGCTGCCGTGCTTCTCCTGGCTGCGTGGTTGGTCCCGATGATTCCCGTGGTCGCGGACCGGCCGGGCGTGGCCCAGGCTGCCATGTGGTCACTGATGATCTCGGCGGGTACGGTGCTGGCGACTGCCAACTCGGAGGTCCGCAACCGAATCCAGGACGCGATGGCCAAGGCTCTGCCGCCCGCATAGGCGCTCTTGTTCGGATCGTGTCTGACCAGAGCGCGGCCCCCGGCCCTAGTCCAGCGGCTCCTCGGTCAGCCACTTCTTGACGAGCTCTACCGGGAGTGGGATGGGCTGGTAAGGGTTGAGGGCTTCGGCGATGTGCTTGGCGAGCTCGTCGATCGTCTGCGGGGCGTACTTGGGCGGGGTGATCCAGATGCGCGGTTCGGCGTCCTGGTCGTCGTCGTTGTGGATGATCTGGGCATACAGGCAGCCCATCATCTGGTCGCGTCCCCAAGTGCTGTACGCGTCCCAGCCAGGCATGAAGAAGGCTTGGATGCCGCGGATGTTCTCGTCGGTGACGCGCGCGGCGCGGGGCGCGCTCGGCACGTGGTCGGTGTACGAGGGCCCGTAGACGATCTCCCAGCTTCCGTCCCTGTGCTCGAGGACGTCCATTCTGACGAGCTGCTTGAGGCCGCGGAGCTGTTGGCAGAACTCCTCGGGCAGCAGCCCGAGGTGTGTGGCAAAGCGCGGGACGTCGACCGCGTTCAGAAGGATTCCCATCGGGGTGTCCCGGGAGTCCCTGGGATCGTCGTACTGGGTGCGCTGGGCGAGCAGGAGGAAGACCCGCTCGGCCTGGTCGTCGCTGATGCCCAGGCTACGTACGTACGCTACGGCTCGCTCGCCCATGGGTGGGTTCTCTCTCCGGCTCGGTCGGTGCTCAGGCTGCCATGGCGGGCAGCGCGCGCAGGCGCTCGCGGAAGGCGGCGACGGCGGGTTCGGCCTGGTACGGCTTGAGGTAGCCGTCGAACTTGGTGAGGCGGCTGACGGCGCGCACGGAGTGGACCTGGGTTTCGAGGAGGCCGAGGCCGCGGTTGGCGGCGTCGAGGGCGCCGTCGAGGTCCTTGCCTGCGAGGCGGGCGGTGGCGAGACGTCCGGCGCGGACGGCCTGGTCGCGGGGGACGGCGTGGTCGATGGACGAGGCCAGCGCGCTGGTGGCCCGGTCGACCTGGCCGGAGCGGAGCATGATCTTGCCCTCGGTGGAGCTGAGCTGGGCGTCGCCGTACCAGGAGAGCCAGCTCGGGAGCTGGTCGCCGCCGTTCTTGGACCAGAGGTCGTGGGCGCGGTTCAGGGCGGAGCCGGCCTTCTGGTGCTGGCCGTCGCGGGACAGGCTCTCGGCGTGATGGAGTTCGAGGTAGCTGCGGACGCCGGGCTGCATCTTGGCGGGGGTGTTGGCGAGGGCGGTCTCGACCTGGGCGATGCGCTCGGCGGGGTTGCCGGCGTCGGAGAGGTGGACGCCCATCTCGGCGAGCAGGAAGCCGCCGAGGGCGTCGTCGCCGATGGTCTTGGCGGCGCGCAGAGCGCCGAGGTAGTACTGCTGGCCGGCTGAGCGCAGGCCGCTGTCGTAGGCCATCCATCCGGCGATGTAGTTGACCTGGGCGGCCAGACCGAGCAGGCGGGCTTCGACGGCTTCGGTGTGGCGGCCGTGCTTGAGCAGGGTCGTGATGATGGCGAGGTCGCCGCGGGCCTGCTCGATGAGGCGGGCGCCGCCCATCTGCGCGTCCAGGGTCTGGAGGGTGGCGACGCGGGCTTCGAGGGTGTCGACCATGGAGTCCGTCACCTGGTCGCCCCCGAGAGCGGAGGCGAACGCGGGCGAGGCGGAGGCCCAGCTCGCGGCGACGGTGGCCATGGCGGCCCCGGTGATGGTGAGAAAGCCCCGCCGATCCATATGCCCACTCCTGACCAGTTCCACCAGTACGTCCACGGTACCGGCCTTCGTCCATGGCGCCGTGATGCCGGTCACTTCCCAGACCGGGAGCCACCTGGGCCACGGATTGGCAACCAGAGTACGGGGATTGACGCCGAGAAGGTCGGCCAGCACGAACTGCGCATCCGGCTCGGGCTCCTGGCCCTGCTCCCACTTCCACACCAGCGTCCGGTTGGTCGCCAGGTGGATCTTCAGTGCGGTGCCGTGGTCACGCATCATGCGCGCGAACTGGATCTTTCCCCAGCCGCGTAACCGCATCAGATGGGTGAGCGGATGGACTGCCGGAACGTCTGAGCTCATCTCAACCCCCGGCGATTCATGACCTGTTGGTGAGCGTACTGCTACCCGCTGTGGCACGGGCCGCATCGAGCAGAAACCCCCCAGAAACGTTCCGAGTTGCGCTGCGGCACGGCGACGCTGTACCGCACCGCCCGGCCCCGGAGGCCGGCGAGGGGAGGAGCCATGGAGGCAGTCGAGCGGCCGCATCAGGGCAGGCATCGCGGCGCACGCCGTGACCCGGTGGGGACCGTGCTCACCGTGCTGTGGGGCCTGGGCCACGTCGTCACGCTCGCGCTGCTCGGGGTCACCGCCGGCCACCAGCTCAGCACCGATCACCCGGTCGCGGCACCGCCCGCACGGTCCCTTCCCGATCACGACCCGGACGTCTGAAGCGCTGGCCCACGCTGCCTCGACGGCCCTTCGTGAACCCCGCTACCCCCGACGACCTGGAGGACACGCACCGTGCCACGCCTGCAAGCACCACCGATTCTCCCGCGCGATCCGGCGGCCTCGGCCGAACACGGCGTCTTCGCCCGCCGCATCGCGGTCGTCACCGGTGCCGCCGGTTTCATCGGCTCGCACCTGTGCGAGCGACTGCTGGACCTCGGGGCCGAGGTGGTCGGCGTCGACAACCTGCTGACCGGCCGCCTCGACAACCTCTCGCACCTGCGCTCGGCCGACGGCTTCCGATTCCAGACCGACGATGTGACCAGCCCCTTCCAGGTGGCCGGTCCGGTGGACTTCGTCTTCCACCTGGCCTCGCCCGCCTCACCGCTGGACTACGCCCGCCACCCGCTGGCCACCTTGAAGGTCGGCGCGATGGGCACGCTCAATGCCCTGGAACTCGCCGAAGCCAAGCACGCCCGGTTCCTGCTCGCCTCGACCTCCGAGGTCTATGGCGACCCGCTCGTGCACCCGCAGCCCGAGCAGTACTGGGGCAACGTCAACCCGACTGGCCCCCGCAGCGTCTACGACGAGGCCAAGCGGTACGCCGAGGCCCTGACCTCCTGCTTCCAGCGCTCCGGCGGCACCCGCACCCGGATCGTGCGGATCTTCAACACCTACGGCCCTCGGATGCGCGCCGACGACGGCCGCGCGGTGCCCGCCTTCATCCAGCAGGCACTGGCGGGACGGCCGATCACGGTTGCCGGTGATGGCAGCCAGACCCGCTCGCTGTGCTTCGTGGCCGATACCGTCGAGGGCCTGCTCGCCGCAGTTACCGCGGACCACCCCGGCCCGGTGAACCTCGGTAACCCGCACGAGATCACCATGCTCCAACTCGCTGAGGAGATCCGGACCATGACCGGCTCCGTCTCCGCCGTCACCTTCATTCCGCTGCCCGCCGACGACCCCAAGCGCCGCTGCCCCGACATCACCGCCGCCCGCGCCCACCTCGGTTGGGAGCCCACCACCCCCCTGCGCGACGGCCTGCGCCAGACCCTCGACTGGGCCCAGCAGCACTTCCCCCGCCAGGCCACCGCCGCCACCGGAAGGAGCGCCTCGTGAACACCTCCCCGCGCCCGCTGCCCGCGATCGTCTGCGGAGTCGACGACGGATACGCCCGCCCGCTGCGAACGCTGATGCACTCGATCGCTGCCGCCCACCCGGGCACCGTCGGTGAGCTTCGCCTGATCGTCCTCGACCAGCAGATCAGCGAGGCCAACCGGAAGGCGATCCTGCGCGACGCCGACCGCATCGGCCTCGCCACCGAGCTGCGGCCGGCACCGATGACCGACCCGCGCTACCCCGTCTCCGACTGGGTCAGCGGAGCGGTGTACGTGCGCCTGGCCATCCCGGAGGTCATCCCCGACGAGCACAGGGTGCTGTACCTGGACGCCGACACCCTGGTGCTCGGCGACCTCCGCCCGCTGCTTCGGCAGTCCCTCGACGGGCGTCCGGTCGGGGCAGTGCGCGACCCGCAGAACCCGGTCATCGGTCGCGGCATCCAGCTGCCCGGCTGGGAGAAGCTCGGCGTCCCGTACGGCCGGGACTACTTCAACAGCGGCGTCATGCTCATCGACCTCGAGCGCTGCCAGCGACTCGGCGTCTTCGACCGCTCCCGGCAGTTCCTGTCCGAGCACCCGGACAAGGTCCGCTTCTGGGACCAGGACGCCCTGAACTGGGCCGTCGACGACAACTGGCAGCGGCTGGACCAGCGGTGGAACACCTTCGCCATGTCGCCGCAGGCCGCCCAGGCCGGCTTCATCCACTACGCCGAGGCCGACAGCCCGCTCGCCCAGCTGCTGGAGGACGAGAAGACCGCCGCCCTCGTGCACTTCGCCGGTCCCGACAAGCCCTGGCAGGACACCTATCCGGCCGGCGAACTCCGTGACACCTACCGCCTGTTCCACGACTACGTCGCCAACGGCAGTGCCGAGTGAACACGCGAGGGCGCAAGCCGATGCGACGGAGCGCCACCTGGTGGATCGCCGCCGCTGTGGCCGCGCGCAACGTCAACGGACTGCGGCACATCCGCCGGACGCTGGCCTGGGCCGACCAGCCCGTGCGGGCCGGGAACCGAAGGGCGATGGAGCCGATGGTGCTGCACGTCGTCGTCCCGGTGCTGCGGGAGCAACAGCAGATCACCGCCGCTCTGGCCTGGTTCGTCCCGCTCCTGCGCGACTTCCCCGGCTCGACGCTGACCCTGGTGACCACAGCCTGCGAGGAGGCCGAGCGCCAGCACCTGGCCGCCCGGCTGACTGGGGCGACGGCGGCCAACCTCACGGTGGAGCACTTCCCGCAGCTGACCGGCGACGAGCTGGCCGCCCTCGGCAAGGCCCTGACCGGCACCGGTGAGGGCACACTGACCGATGCCGTGGCTGCCGAGGTGCTGTCCGGCTTCCCCACCACGGCGGACGTCGTCACGGCGGAACTCGCATGGCTGCCGCAGTCCGACCCGCTGGTCCGGCACGTCCACTACCGGGGCGACGGGCGCAAGGCGGCGCAGGTCAACGCCGCCCTCGAACAACTCGCCATCGCCGACGCGGACCAGGAGTACATCGCGGTCTACGACGTGGACTCCCGCCCGAGCCGCGAGCTGCTGGAGCGGACCGCCGAGTTCCTGGCCCGCCGCCGGGCCGCCGACGGTGAACTCCCGTGCGTCGTTCAGCAGTCCGCCCGCTTCGCCACCCAGCGTGCGGCCGGCGCCTGGTGGGAGCGGAGCCTGTGCCGAGGCGCCGCCCGCGCTCAGACCCTGTGGACCCTCCGCCGAGAGGTCCCCAACCTCCGCCAGCACGCCGACGCCACCCGCCGCCCGCACACTGGTCCCGGCCTGCCGGGGCTGGCCCAGACCGTCGGCCATGGCCTGCTCGTTCGCATGGACGTCTTCCGGAAGGTCGGCGGTCTGCCGACCTTCACGGTCCTCGACGACGTCGCCTTCGGCTACCGGCTCACCCTGGACGGCATCCCGGTCGACAGCCTGCCCTTCACCACCACCGTGCCGGCGGCCGAGCACCTGAGCGAGCTGCTGGCCCAGGGCGAGCGCTGGTTCCAGAGCTACCTCGACTACCCGAAGTGCGCCGCCCGCTGGCACGCCGAAGGCCACGGCAGCCGCCGCGACCACGCGGCGGCCCTGACCATCGGCGCCTACCGGGGCATGGCGTGGCTGCTGGTCTCGCCCGCCACCGCGCTCTGCCTTACCCTCGCGCTCGGCCCGCGCACACGTCTGCCCGTCCGGGCGGCGGCCGCGACCGCACTGTGGGCGGCCACCGTCGCACCGGTCCGTGCTCTCGCCGTGGCCGAGGGCCGGCAGCTGGCCGCACGGGAGACCGCCGTACGGAGCGCGGAGACCCTGGCCGGGCTCCTGCTCAAGAGCATCGGCCCGCTGACGGCCCTCGGCCGCTGGGCGGTCACCGGTACCCGCCACACCGCGTTGGCCCCCAAGAGCAACCGCCGCACCACCCCATCCACCACCACGGACAGGGAGTTCGCGTGATCCTCGGCATCGAGGGCGTCAGCTGCGTCGGCAAGACCACGCTGGCCGCCCAGCTCGCACCCCACCTGAACCGGCCGGCCGTCATCCCCTGCTACTACCACGCCAGCCCCGACCCCACCCGGCTGCCGGCCCCCGAGCCGTTCACGGCAGAGCACCAACTGGCCAACATCGCCCAGTTCCTGGACGTCGAGGACCTGCGGCTCGCCCGGGCCAGGCAAGCCATCGCCGAGGGCCGGGACGTGATCCTCGACCGCACCGTGGACACCCTCCTTGCTCACGCCCACGCCGTCGGCCGGATGCACGGCTTCGACTGCGACGACCAGGCCAGACTCCTGGTCACCACCCGGTCGGTGGCGATGCCCGACCTGACGATCGTGCTCACCGCCGACCCGGACGTGCTCGCCAGCCGGGCCCGCCTGCGCAAGGGCATGCCGACGATCTTCTACGACCGCCACTTCAGCGAGCACTTCAACGCCTACCTCGCCCACCCGCTCGCCCCGGCCGTCGCCCAGCTCGACGCCGCCGACTGCGGCTCGCTCGACGACCTCACCGCCCGCGCCCTCGACCACCTCCACCGCCATCAGGCCGCCCAGCACCGCCCCAGCCCGACCCTGGGGCCGCACCCGCTCAAGGAGGCGTCGTGAAGGCCGCGATCATCGGCTGCGGCGCCATCGCCAGCCGCTGGGTCCGCTCCCTGCTCGCCGACGGCCGCATCGAGATCACCGCCCTCATCGACCCCGACCAGCAGGCCGCCCAGGCGCTGGCCGACCGCTACGGGCTGAGCCCGGCCCTCGCCACGACGCTTCCCGAGGCGCTCGCCCAGGCCGAGGCCGACGTCGTCGTCAACCTCACCCCGCCCGAACTCCACTACCCCGTCACCCGCTCGGCGCTCGCCCAGGGCCTGCACGTCCTGACCGAGAAACCGCTGGCCCTGAACCTGCCCGACGCCCTCGACCTCGTGCACCTCGCCAAGGAGCGCGGCCTGCTGCTGGCCGTCATGCACAACCGGGGCGCCGACCCGGATTTCCTCGCGTTCGCCGACACGGTCCGCTCCGGCGGACATGCGCCCTTCGCCGTCACCGCCGACACCCTGGTCACCCTGCCCGGACCGGGCTTCCGCGCCGGCCAGCACCTGCCCGTCACCACCGACCTCGCCGTCCACGCCTTCGACCAGGTCCGCGCGCTGATCACCGCGCCACCCACCGAACTCACCTGCACCGAGACGGCGACCGGCTTCCTCGCGGCCCACAGCGCGATCGCCACGATCACCGTCCACTTCGCCGACGGCTCCCTGTTCACCTACCGAGGCGGCTACATCGTCGATCCGGCCCTTCGGACCGACGCGAACGGCGATTGGCGCGTGGAGGGCCGGGGCTTCGCCACCCGGTGGGCACCGGACCCCCACCGTCAACGGAACGCTCCTGAGGCCGGGCCGCCGGCCTACCAGCGGGGCATCACCGCCATGGTCGACGCCCTCCACCAGGACGGCCTCCTGCCGGTGCCCGCCGCCGACAACCTCGCCTCCATCGCCCTGCTGGACGCTTCCCTGGCCTCCGCCGCCAACCGCCGCCCCGTCGCCGTGCCGGAGGTACCCGATGCTCGCCGCTGACACGGCGCTCAGCCGCCCGCACCCTCTGCTGGTCGACGCGCTCACCGCGGCGGGCTTCGGCGCCGCCGAAGCGCGCTTCACCCCGCTCACGGCCGGGACGGACAGCCTCCCCTTCGCGGTCACCACCCGTGGCGGTGACGACCTGGTCGTCAAGGTCCGCCGCGCGGGCAGCCGCTCGCGCTACCCGACCGCCGCCTGGGCCTCGGCCCGCATGCGCGAGGCCGGCCTTCCGGCCGCCGAGATCCTCTGGCACAGCCGGGAAGCGTGCGTGGAGACCCGCTGCCCCGGCCGCCCCGTCGAAGCCGAACCGCCCACACCGCAGGACCTGGACGCGGCGAGGTGCGCGGGCGAGATGCTCCGGCAGCTGCACAGCATCGAGGTCGGCAGTTTCGGCCAGCTCGACGGCCACGGCATCGGCCAGCACGTCACCATCCAGGGCTGGTTCCTCAGCCTCGCGCCCCGCAGCGTTCCGAGCGTCGACGGCCTGGACCTGCCCGGGCTGCTGCACCGGACCCGCTTCATCCTCGACGTCGGAGCTGGCCGCCTGGCCCAGGGCCCGCCCCGGCTCCTGCACGGCGACTGGGTCGGCCGGCACCTGTTCACCGACGGCCGGCGGATCACCGGCGTCGTCGACCTGGAGAGCGTGCGCGGCGGCGACCCGCTGGCCGAACTCGCCGGCTGGTCGCTGCGCGAATCGGCCCCCATGACCGAGGCCCTGCTCGACGGCTACTTCGACGGCCCGATCCCCGCCGACCGCCTGCTGCCGCTGGTCCTGTTCCGCCTGCGCATCGCCTACTCGCTGCTGCACTTCCACGCCTCCTGCGACGACCAGGACATGGTTCGGCTGCGGGCCGCCCAGCTCCAGGCCGACCTCGACGACCTCGACCACGGCCACCTCGCAGCCGTCCCGCGCATCACCCCCGACGCGGACTCCAGCGCACGCCGCCGCCCGTAACCCCGCCAGCCTCCCGCTCACTCGCCCCGCCCGGAAGGACACCCGTGAACGACACCGCCGTCACCCTCCCGTTCCCCCGCGAACCCAAGTACGGGCAGGCCGAGAAGGACGCCGTCCTCAAGCTCCTCGACGACGGCCACCTGTCCGAGATCAACCTCGGCCCGGCCACCAACGCCCTCGAAGCCGCCTTCGCCCGCCTCACCGGCACCCGCCACGCGCTGTCGTTCAACTCCGGCACCGCCTCCCTGCACGCCGCCCTCCACGCCGTCGGCGCAAGCCCCGAAGCCGGTGTCGCCGTCTCCCCGATGACCTGGGTCTCCGCCATCACCGCCGTCTTCCAGGCCGGCAGCTACCCAGTCTTCTGCGACATCGAGCCGGACAGCCCGAATATCGCCGCCACCGCCGTCGCCGAGGCCGCCAGCACCTGCTCGGCGGTCCTGGCCACCCACACCTGGGGCATACCCGCCCGCATGGACCAGCTCGCCAAGGCCGCCGGCCTGCCGATCGTCGAGGACTGCTCGCACGCCCACGGAGCCCTCTACCAGGGCCGCGCAGTCGGCTCCTGGGGCGCGGCCGGCTGCTTCAGCCTCCAGGAGTCCAAGTCCGTATCCGGCGGAGAAGGCGGCATCCTGACCACCACGGACCGCGAGGTCTACGAGCGGGCCCTCACCCTCGGCCACCACCCCGCCCGCCTGGCCGCCGAGCTCACCCTCCCCGACCTGCTGCCGTTCGCCACCACCGGAGCCGCCTACAAGTACCGGATGCCCGCCGTCTCCGCCGTCATCGCCCGCCAGCAGCTCCGGTCGCTGCCCGACCGGATGCTCGCTGCAGAACAGAACCTCGCCACCCTGCGCAAGGTGCTGGAGGAGTACGACGCGCCCGTCACCTGGCCGGAGATCGGCGAACTGTCCGTTCGCGGCTGGTACGGCACACCGCTGACGATCGGCGTCCGCGTGCCGGACCCGGCCGAGGTGAGCAGGCGGTTCAAGGCGGCCGGCGTCCCCGTCCGCTCCCTCTACGAGGACTGGACCCAGGCCCCGCTCCTCCAGCGCCCCGACCTGGCCGCCCGCTTCTGGCCGCACCTGGCCCGCAGCCCCTACCGGCCGCCGACCAGGGACGAGCTGCCGAACTTCCACAAGGCGATGCGCCAGATGATCGTCCTCAAGGTGCCGCAGATCCTGGCCCCGGACTACATGGAGCAGGTCGCCGAGGCCCTCGCCGCCGTGCTGGCCCGGACGGTGGTCACGGCATAGCGGCGAACGCCTCCTGCACCGCCTCTCGCCGCTCGGTCCACCAGGCCAGGAAGCGCTCGGCGGGCAGGAACAGGTGGTCGCAGGAGTGGTCGTCGCGGTCGTAGTGGAAGTCCAGCTGCCAGTAGTCCGACATGCGCTTCCACCACAACCGCTGCACCGCGTCCGCCAGCGCGGGCACCGGGATCGGCACTACCGACCGGTAGCCGGCCACGAACGCGGAGGTCCGCTCCAGGTCGAGGAAGCCGTCCTCCCCGCCGAACTGCACGGTGGCGGTGCGGGCGACCTCCTCGCCGAACGGGCGCACGCGGATACGGTCCCAGTCGATCACCCCGGCGACCTTGCCGTCCCGCCACAGCACATTGCGGTGCTGCACGTCACCGTGCGTCCAGCCCACCGGGCCGGCCGCCACCTCGGTGGCGGGGTGAAAGTGGGCGTACCTGTCGAGCAGTACCTTGCGCTCGCCCAGCGCCTGGGCGGCCTCGGTGTCGAAGGCCGTAGGGCAGTCCAGGGCAGCGATCCGCGCGAGGAAGCGGTCCGCTTGGACGCGCGCCCAGTACGGGGTGATCACCTGGGCTGTCGGGGGCTCCGACGGCGGCGGCAGCAGCCGGGCGGTCCGCTCGTCGTTGAGGCTCCGGTGGATCTGACCGAGCAGGACGCCGAGGTCTCCGGCCTGGTCCAGCGTGAGCTCCGTCCCCGGCTGGTGGCTGCCTTCCAACCAGGGGATCAAGCAGTAGCCGCGGTCCGCGACCTCTGCCACAGTCTCTCCGGAGGAGGTGGCCATCGGCCGTCCGACCGGGACTCCGGCGTCGGCCAGCTCGGACAGGACCGCGAGGTTGCGGCGGGCGAGCGGCAGCGGCACATCCATGATCCGCTTCAGTGCGAACGCGCCGTCGGCCGTCGCGAGCCGCCAGTTGCCGTTCATCAGGCCGTTGGGCAGGAAGCGGCACGCCTGGACCTCACCGAGCCCGAAGGACCCGCCGAGAACCGCCAGGTCCTCCTCGATGATGCTGTTGCGCGAGCCACACGAGGGGTCGTCCATCGCTTCCGTCACCCAATGCAGGCTAGCGGAGCACGGCACCCAGCGAGACCGGTTCGGCCTACCGCTCGCCCGGTCGAGTGCAGACCGTCGCGGGCTCTCGACTCACCGGGTGGCCCCAGTCTGTGCGGTGCAGTCGCGGGCCCGCTCCGGGATTGGGGCGGGGCGGGCCTCTCACTTGCGGCGGGCCTTCTTGTGGTCGCGGTCGGAGGGGTGACGCTTGGGCGCGGGAAGGTTGTCGATCAGGTCCCACAGCAGTCCACCGCCGGCCGCCCACGTCTCCAGCAGGTGCCGGTCGACGAGATGGATGCCGTGGGTCTTGCCCCACGGGATTGCCTTGGAGGAGAAGCCTCCGTTGGTGACGATGAGGGCGAACGTGGCGCCGTGGACGGGTTGGGCGGTGCCTTTGACCTGCTGGAGGACCGGGACGCCGATCTTCTTTCCGGCGGCACCGTCACGCCGGTGCTTGACCTGGACGGCCCAGATCCGCCCGTCCGGGTCCACGGCCCGCACGTCGCAGGCGTCGTCCCCGCCACCGCCGGTCCGCTCTGCTCGGAAGCCGTCGCGGCGCATCAGGTCCCGCACCGCGTACTCGAACTTGCGGTAGTGGAGGGCGTCGAGTTGCGCGAGGGAGTACTTCAGCCCGGTACGACGGAGTCGCTCCTCCCACTTCTGGCGGCCCTCTCGCCGGTAGCCCCACACCGCGAAGAGGAAGCACGCCGGCCCCAGCACGGTGGTGGACGGCCACCAGATGCTGTCCAGCCAGTTGCCGAGCACCACGATTCCGGCGATCAGGGCCAACCCGCCCAGCACCGCGGTGGCCACCGTCGCCACCTCCGGCCAGCCCCACGTGTCGTCCGGGGCTGGTTCACAGGACGATCCCGTGGTCGCGCCCGGCGGCACGCCGTCCAGTGCGTCGTCCACCGACTCTGCGGCGAGCATCGAGGTCCTGGCGATCGTCATGCCGCCGCCCTGAGCCGACCGCGCCGGGACAGGTGCAGGAGGTCGGGCAGGGCAGTGCCGCCCTCGGCCCAGCGTCGCAGGGCCTCGCGGTCCACCCAGTAGATGCCGTGCTTGTCGCCCCACGCCTTGGCGTCGCGGGTGAAGGAGCCGTTGGTGACGACCACCGCGACATCGGCACGGTGCACGGGCTGGGCGGTGCCCTTGACCTGGTACATCACCTGCGAGCCGACCTTGCCGCCGACCTTGGTGTGCTTGGCCTGCACGACGATCCGGCCCCACCGGGCGTCCTGCCCGATCACGTCGGCGGCCTGGTCGCCCTGCTGGCCGACCTGCCGGGCCTCGATCCCGTCGCGCAGCAGCAGGTCGCGCAGGGCGAACTCGAACTGCTTGTCGTCCATCGCGTCGAGCTGGGCAAGGCTGAGCCGCAGCGAGGCCAGTCGCTGGCGGCGCGCGGCCGCAGCCACGCGCCGCAGCCACCACCAGACGGCCACGCCCGCCGCGCCGAGAGCGGCCAGGACCACGAGCAGGGGCAGGCCGTCGGTGACCACCCACCGCAGGCCCTGCGCGGCCCACGACACCACGACCAGCGCGATAACGACGGCGGCGACGCGTTCGGCCCCAGTACGCGGCGCCCTCAGCCCGAGCCGGCGGAGCTTTCGGCGCATCAGTGGCCCGCCGCCGGGGCGGAGGCCGGGGCGGTGGTGCCCGGGTTCGTGTTCGTGGTGGTCGACGAGCCGCCGCTCTGCCCGTACAGCCACAAGCCGCCGACGACGAGTGCGGCGACGAGCCAGCCGCTCGTCTTGTTGATCCTCGGCCGCGGCTTTCGGCGGATGTGGCCCTTCACGTAGGTGTATCCCTCGGGCACCATGCGCTTCCCCTCCCGCAACGGTGGACCGCCCGACGCGGTCCACCCTCGGGAATTGGTGTAGCAGCGGCCCCCGACAAATCCTGACTGATCATCAACAATGATCATCAGCTGCAGCGTTAACCAGCCATCGACCAGCCTGCCGGGGCGCAAGCCCCGGGGCAAAGCGATGACCAGTGCCGATACCCCAGCGCCTCGAGGCTGTCCGGATCCGCTGCGGCATGGCACCACTACGGGCATTGGGCTGGGGAATGCGGATCGCCTGCGGAGGGGTACGAATCGGCCCGGTGACTCCCACGGACGCTTCGGTCGCCACAGATGGCGGGTTCACGGCGGCGCACGCCCGCGCACGGTGGTCGCGCGCTTGCGAGGGCAACTGCCTGTTGCGGCGGGCGCCGTGGCCACCTCATGGTTCTCGGTGAGGGTCGAGAGCGACCTGTGTGAAGCTCTTTACTGCCTTAAGCGTCGGCCGTCGGCAGCGGACTCGACGTCCGCCGAGGTGAGTTTGGCGAGTGGGCGCTCGACTGAAGCGCCGGTCACGACCGCGACGGCGGCGATACCTGGCGGGCCCGACACGCGCTGCGCCGCGAGATGGTCGATTCCGCCGCAGCCTCCCTCGGCCCTAGTCATCTCTTCACCGTGGAACGACGCGAGGACTGGACGCCCCGGACCACCATCACTGGCTTGCGGCCCAGGCCCAATGCCCCAGTATCCGATCCCGTGCGACGCGTCGGCATCGATTCCGGCCGCGGCTGTCCGGGCACCGCCCTCGGGCTGGCGTTTATCACCGAGGAGCCGCGGCGGCTTCCACCCAATCCCACCCACCCGGGATGCACCGCAACAGGGCGGTATTCCGAGGAGTTCCTATTCTGATTGGGGGTTCATGTCCGCCCGCTGAGCTAACGTCAGCGCCCACGAAGCGCCCACCACCGAGAGAGAAGAGCCACGTGGCCGTCAGCAAGCGTCTCCGGTTCGAAATCCTCCGCCGTGACAACCACACGTGCCGCTACTGCGGGGCCACGGCCCCCGACGTGAAGCTGACAGTCGACCACGTCACCCCCACCGCCCTTGGCGGAAGCGACAGCCCGGAGAACCTCATCGCCGCATGCGAGCCCTGCAACAGCGGCAAGTCCTCAGTCCCTGCTGACGCGGCCATCGTCGCCGACGTGGCCCAGGACGCTCTGCGCTGGGCGGCAGCGCTCAAGCAAGCCGCCGCCGAACTCGAAGCGCAGGAAGCGCCCAGGCTTGCCTACAGGAAGGCGTTCCAGCGGGCCTGGGAAACGTGGACGTACGAGAGCGGCGGTCAGCGCCTGTCAACCCCGCTCGACGAGAATTGGCGTACCAGCATCGAGCGCTTCCGGGTAGCCGGCCTGCCCGTATCGGTGTGGCCCGACATCGTCGAGACAGCCATGACGAACCCTACGGTCAAGTTGCCCAACGTTTTCAAGTACGTGTGCGGCATCGCGTGGCGCATGATCGACGGACTTCAGGAGCGTGCCAAGGCCATCGTCAGCGCCGAGGACAAGTTGGCCTCTGATGGCGATGAACGCGACCCGATCGCCGAAGCAGCCGTTGACGTGTGGGTCAACGAGTGGCCAGGCAGCATAAGCAACGACCAGGGCCGGACCTTCTCGGCAAGTGTCGCGCGATGCCGCGAAGATGGTGGTGAGGAGCCTCATCGGCTCCTGCAGGGAGCGCAGTTCGCTGCCTGGTTCCATCTCACCGACGTCACCGAGGCCCTTGCAGCATTCGACCGTGGTGAGGTGCTCGAGGCATGGTCGATATCTTGGCTGATCAAGGCGGGCGAGTACCCGCCTGCCGATCTGGTCGACCGGGTCAAGGCCCAGTGTGACGAGCTGCTGAACGAAGGCGTGTACGTCGTTCGCGTCCTGCGGGCCGCCATCTATGCAGGTGCGCATCGCTCCTCGAACCTCTACTTCGGCCTCGGCGAGGCTGAATTGGCGATCACCAAGAAGCCGGCGTTCTTCACCCGCATGTGCGAGATCTGGGCCGAGGCGTTCTTCTCCACCGCGACGCGGTGGCCGAGCCGAGACGAGGTCGGGGCCTTTCAGGACGGGGTGCTTCGTGCGGGCCGGGAGTACGAGTTCGCGGTTCAAGACCTGTTCACAGCCGCTGCTTGGGCGGGTGCGTACCAGGACTCTGACATCATGACCTGCCTGCCGTACTACGGCTCGACTCTGGAAGCGGCCAGTCGACTTCCCCTCGGCGTGAGTGGTCGCTGATGCCCCGGATCCGATGTCGATCTGCGTCCAGCCCGCCGCTAAGACACGGGGAGAACGGTCACCATGCCGCAGGAGATGACGTCGACGGTGCCTCGGCGGTTGGCCTCGGTGCCGCTGCCATTGGTAGGCGAATCACTGCATAGCTGGGTTGAGCACGTAGCGGCAACCTATGAAATCGGTCGCAGGCATGCCATGTCACTGCTCGGTCTGGAAGTGGAAAACAGTGCCGGCAGACGCCTTGCCTATCGCACCATCCAGCTCACCACCGCCCAAGCAGCCAACGTGAGCGCCGCCACCGGTCTGACCCTCGATGAGGTTTTCGCGATGACGCTCAGCCCCTTGTATGTCGATGGCAAGGGTCAGCGGATACCGGACCTGTGGATCAACGCAGGAGGCAGGAACAGCTTCCGCTCCACTAAGGTACTGGGAGGAGTCTGCCCAAAGTGCCTGTATGAGAAGGACAACCGGTGGCCTCTGCTCTGGTACAGGAGATGGTCGGTGATCTGCCTGGAACATTCCTGCTACTTGGTGCGCGAATGCACTAGCTGCGACGCGCCGATCCAGCCCTGGAGATTCCGGGACAGGAGTCCGGGCTTGTGTACAGGGCCGATGTCGGTGAGCCCGAGCCTCCGACGGCCTGCCGCTGTCGAACGCACCGGCGCCCTCTGGTGCGGAAAGCCATTGAAGGAGCTTCCGGTGCTTCGCACCCGTGACCGCGCCCTGTTGGAGATCCAAGCGTGGCTCAACACCGTGCCACTCGTCGATGGCCCAGGGCAGGAATGCGACCGGGCCGCAGAGAACGACTTCAACGTCCTACTCAAACTGGTCTCGTGGCATGCCGAGCCCCGCCACCTCGCCGGGGCCGACAAGGCAGTCCGTGAGGGCTTCCCCGCACGAACCCGGTCCAGGAAGGCCGCCAACTCCTTCCCTGGCCTTGGGATGGCCGGCATGGTCCGGATAGCGGGACAGTTGGCCATCTGCGAGGACATGGACGAGGCGACGCGATGGCTCCTGGGCAACGAGGAAGTGGATTCACCACGGCCGTACCCTGATCATCCGTGGGACGACAACGACATCTGGCTCTTCCTCTTGGGGAGCCAGCGTCTCCAGCCGATCTTGAAGCTTTCACTGGGGCCGCTTTCTTATGACAAACTTACCTGGCGCCGCGATCTCTGATCTGGTCAGCGGCTCTGGCAGGTTGGGTGCGCATGATTCAGGAAGGCCAGCCGCGAGAAAATTTGGAATTCTCCTGCACTGCCTCTACGATCGGCCTAATTTGCTCGCCGGAGTGGACGGGTGGCCGAGTGATCCAGGAACGGCGGAGCGGTCGAACGGCAGGATCTGCCGGATGCTTTCTTAGATCGGCCAGTGAAAGGGCAGCCTGCAAGGGGTTGTCTGCGAAGACGACCTGGGATGCCACGCGCAAACACCCGGTGAGAACCAGCATCCCAGGATGGAACCGATCCCTCTCCCTCATGAGCCTACCGTGTTTCACGAAGTATCTTCGGGAAAAAGAAGAAAGGCGTCATGTATCACTGGATCGGCGCCGTTCAGATGCGCGGGAGTCGCTAGGAACAAGGCCACCACGGCGATTTCCGAGAGATCTTGGAAGTCGGCACGGGCTCGGTCGCGTGAAGCCTCGCTGTCGGCCTGGAGATGCTCGAGGAGCAGCTTCTGGAGTCGAATCAGCTCGGGATCCCGCAGCGGTGGCGCTTCTGCGTCCCGGAAGCGCCCAGGACAGCGAAGGGCCGGGTCGGCTCCGCGCTCCCGAGCAGCACGGCCGCAGACCCCTCGTGCGAGGCTGACTTCGGCGGGCCGCACCTTCATGCGGCACGTCGGACAGATGGTAATCAGATAGCACCTGTGGACGAGGCAGCAGAACACCCAGGGCAGTGACCAGGCCAAAGGCCACCTTCCATCGTCGGCGGCAACGCACCCTGGGCAGAAGCGGAGCTCGGTGTGATCGACCCAGGGCTCGGCTGCGACACCGCGTCCGGACGATGAACCGGCACGCGTCGGCCTTGTCCGCAACGCTGTCCCCACGAAACGGCTCAAGGTCAAGTTCCTGGCCTCGCTGCCCGCCAGCCCTGTCGCGGCTTCGATCCGAGTCGTGGTCTCGTCATCCAGGCTGAAGACGGGCGAACGTGTGGAGGTGAGAGAGAGCCGGGCAGGCGCTTCGTCGACAGCTATGACCCCGGTGGCCTGGGCGGCTTGGTCCCGGCTGACGTCGAAGTCAAGCGCGACCGCATCGAGCCAACTCAGGAGAGACTCGCCGGGCCGAGGAAGCGGAACCGAGGATAGTCGTCGCGGGAGGGGGCGAGGCCTCGGCAGGCCGGCGACTGCAACGAGTGACGGCTGGGGTTGCTGGGCACCCTCATCATGCGAGTTCACGCGTCACAGGATCCCAGGAAGCCTCGCGTCGAAGATCGAACACTCCCTGTAGTCGGGAGGTGCTCACTGAAACCTTCGGTGCGGTACTGAAGAACCTACTGAAATGATTCTTGCGCTACTGAAGTCTTTCGCGCCGTCCGACACGGGTGCGCGCGCCCGGCGTGCGTGCGCCCTTGTTGTGCTAGCACTTCAGCGCTAGCTTGAGATTCATGGGTAAGAAGCAGCTGAACGTCCGGGTGGACGCCACGACCGCGGAGATGGCCCGGGAACGGGCGGAGCAGCAGGGGATCAGCATGAACCAGTACATCGAGCGCCTGGTCCAGCAGGACATGGGCGAGGCGGGGCGGGCCTTCGTCGACGCCGCCGCCCAGTTCATGAAGGAGTACGAGACGGCCTTCCTGGCCGAGTTCGCGGAGCCGGGCGACCTGAAGGACGTGCGCCGTTGAAGCTGGAGGTCGACCTCTCGTGGCTGCTCATGACCGCCGAGCAGTACACGCCCGGTGACCCGCAGGTCACCGACTACGGGTCGTTGCTCGCGGCCGTCTCCCGGCACCAGGCCGAGATCTTCGACATCGACGTCTACCCCGAACCGCACGACCGCGCCGCCGCCCTGATGCACCAGCTGATCCGGGTGACGGCCCTGGAGAAGACCAACGAGCTCTACGCGACCGCCGTCGCCTACGCCTACCTCGTCGCCAGCGGCTGCACCGTCGCCACCACCGCCCGCGAGGTGCGCAGCCTCGCCCGGGCCATCCGGGAGGGGCGGCTCGGCGTGTCCGGGGTCGCCGAACGACTGGCCGGGTGGGTCGTCGACGAGGCCGAGGGGGAGGGCGTCAGCGGGGCGGAGGACGAGGACGACGACTGACCGGGCGGGCTTGCGCCCGGTCGCGTCGTCCTCGTCGGCCTCGTCGTCCGTTCCGCGGGGCTCCGGTCGGGGCTCCGGCCGGTGCGCTCGGCGGGTCAGTCGCCGGGCCGGTCCGGGGCCGGCTCGGCGATCAGGGCCGTCGCGAACGGACGGAAGCCCGCCCGGCGGTAGATCCGGGCGACCTCCTCGTCGGCGGCGGACAGGAACACCGTCCGCACGCCGTTCGCCCGCGCGTGCGCGACCAGGACCGCGGTGACCGCCAGGCCCAGCCCGCGCCGCCGCGCGGCCGGCAGCGTCCCGACCCCGGCCACCTCGGTGACCGCGCCCACCGGATTGTGCTGGCCCGCGCACAGCGCGGAACCGTCCTCCAGTGCGGCGGCCAGCACGGTGGCGCCGTCGGTGATCCGCCGGGCGATCCGCTCCACCGCGCCCTCCGCCACCAACCGCCCTGCGGCCTCGGCCAGTTCGGCCGCACCCACGACGCCCACGCCGGTGCCCGGCTCGGCGAACGCCAGGTGCGGAACGGCGACCGCCGACGCCAGCTCCGGCGCGTCCGCGCCCAGCACCTCCACCCGCACCTCCTCCGGCAGCTCGGGCGCCGGGGCCGGCTCGTCCTGCGGGCCCAGCACCAGCAGCGGGTGCTCGTGCACCGCGAGCCCGGCCGCCTCCACCGCGGCCCGCAGCTCCGGACTCCGCTCGGCCACCCACTCGAAGGCCTCCGGCTCGCCCAGCTCGCGCTGGCGGGCCAGCACCCGCAGGACGTCCTCGGCGGTGGTGGCGGGGCCGTCGTGGTCGAGCGTGGGGCGGGCGTAGTAGGGCCAGCCCGCGCTCTCGCGGACGAACAGGGTCAGCGGGCCGAAGTCCTCGGCCCGCGCGGCGCTGCGCGGCACCGCGTCGTAGTAGTGCTCGATCGCGTCGAGGAGGGAAGGGTCGGGAGCATGATCGACAGAAGTCACGGCGTGCATCCAAGCAGGGGCGTCGGCGGCCCGCCACCGCATTGTTCACGGCATTGTTCCCAGGCTTCGCGCCGGGGACGCCGGGGGCGGTGACGGGCGGGGCGGTGCGTCGCGCCGGGGGCGGTGACGGGCGGGGCGGCGCGGGCGCCCGATTGTTGCTGAACGCTTACCGGCTCGCAGCGATCTTGTGCGTATACCGCGTGGCATGCTGATGCCTTGACAGCTCCGCCGAAGGGGGACGGCGGACGTCCGCACTCGGCTCGGCAAGGGGGGAAGACAGGCCCATGAGGCTCTGCTTTCTGGTGGAGGAGCACTACCGGCACGACGGCATGCCGCTCGACGTGGCACGCCGGCTCACCGCGTGGGGGCACCGGGTGGACGTGCTGCGCCCCGGGGACTCGCTGATGGCGGTCTCCGAGGCGATCCGGGCCGGCAGCCACGACGCCTGGGTGCTCAAGACCGTCTCCGGCGGGCCCGGGCTCACCCTGCTGGACGCGGCCGCCGCCGTCGGCCTCACCACCGTCAACGACGTCCGCTCCATCCGCGGCGTCCGCGACAAGGCGCTCGCCTCCGTCATCGCCAGCACCCGCGGCCTGCCCGTCCCCGTCACCTACGCCACCGCCCGCTGGGAACGGCTCGCCGAGATCCCGGCCGCCGAGTACCCGCTCGTCGTCAAGCCCGCCGACGGCAGCTCCGGACGCGCCGTCCGGCTCGTGCCCAGCCCCGACCACCTCCTCGACCTCGGCGCCGAACTCGCCGACGAGGGGCTGTTGATCGCCCAGCCCTACGTGCCCAACTCCGGCACCGACCTCAAGGTGTACTGCGTCGACGGCGAGCTCTTCGCGACGGAACGTTCCTCCCCGCTCCACCCCGGGCAGGACGTGTGCGAACGGCAGGTCCCGTTGTCCGGGGAGGTCGCGCGGATCGCGGCGCAGGTCGGTGAGGTGTTCGGGCTCGACCTCTACGGCGTCGACGTGCTGCTCGGGCCGGACGGGCCGGTGGTCGTCGACATCAACGACTTCCCGAGCTTCCGCCAGGTGCCGGACGCGGTCGCCAGGGTCGCCCGGGCGGTGCTGCGGCTCGCGCGCAGCGGGACGGCCGTGTCGGCGCCCGCGCCCGCGTTGGTGCCGGCGGGTGGTGGCGCTGGGTACGGGCAACTGGGCTTCGGCCGTGGGGAGTTCGGCGGATCCGGCTTTGACGGGGGCGGCTTCGACGGGGCCGGCCTGGGCGGGGCCGGTTTGGGTGGAGCCGGCCTGGGCGGAACCGGCCTGGGCGGGGCGATATGAGGATCGGCCTGATCGCCGCCGACCCCGGACACCCGGTGCTCGCGGCGACCGCCGCCCTGCTGGCGGACCGGCACGAGGTGACGATCGTCGACCCCGACGGCCCGGCGGGGCCAGCGCTCGCCGACGTCTATCTGCTCAAGGCCCGCACCCGTCGATCCCTCGCACTCGCAGAAGAGTTGGAGCGGCGCGGGGCGCCTGTCGTCAACTCGGCCGCGGCCACCGAACTCTGCCAGGACCGGGTGCGGATGGCCGAACTCGCGCGCGCGGCCGACCTGTCCTTCGCGGCCACCCGCGACGCCGGGCGGCTCGCCGAACTCGCCGATCCCGCCTACCCGTTCGTCGTCAAGAGCCGCCACAGCCGGCGCCACGACCTGGTCGCCCGGGTCGACGGCCCGGCCCGGTTGCGCGAACTCGTCGCGCGCTGGCCCGACGAGCCCGTCGTCACCCAGCCGTTCGTCCCGGGGACCGGCTGGGACCAGAAGCTGTGGGTGGTCGACCGGCAGGTGTTCGCCGCCCGACGGCGGTCCGAACTCGCCGACGGCCAGGGGGAACCGGGACAGGGGCAGGACTGGGAGCCGCCCGTCGAACGGGCCGCTCTGGCCCTGCGCGTCGGCGAGGTGTTCGGGCTCGACGTCTACGGCGTCGACCTGCTCGACGGGCCCGCCGAACCCGTCATCGTCGACGTCAACGCCTTCCCCGGCATCCGTGGCCGCTCCGGCGCGCCCGAGGCGCTCGCCGCCCTCGCCCTGCGCGTCGCGGCGGAGCGCGGGCGCGTCGCGCAGGCGCGGGGCCGGTAGGCCGGGCAGCGGGGCCGTCGGACCCGGGGGCGGGTTCCGGCGGGCCGTCGGGGGCGAGCGGGGTCGTTAGGCTGGTCGCTCAGGGCCACCGGACCCGCAAGACCCCCGGGCGCCCGGGTCGAACGGCGAGAGAAGACGGAACGTTGCTGCAGGACATCGAGCACTACCTGGCCTGCCCCCACTGCGCGCAGGCCCTCACCCGGCACGAGCGCGCCCTGCGCTGCCCCGCCGGCCACAGCTTCGACCTCGCCAAGCAGGGCTACGTCAGCCTCCTCGCTGGCGACGCCCACACCGGCACCGGCGACACCGCCGAGATGGTCGCCGCCCGTGCCGACTTCCTCGCCGCCGGCCACTACCGGCCCATCGCCGACGCCCTCGCCGAGGCCGCCGCGGCCGCCGACCCCGAAGGCCTCGTCGCCGACCTCGGCGCCGGCACCGGCCACTACCTGGCCCACGTCCTCGACGCCCTGCCCGGCCGCGTCGGAGCCGCCCTCGACATCTCCAAGTTCGCGCTGCGCCGCGCCGCCAAGGCCCACCCCCGGATCGGCGCCGTGGTCTGCGACGCCTGGCGGCCGCTGCCGCTGCGCGACGCCTCCGCCGGGCTGATGCTCAACGTCTTCGCCCCGCGCAACGGGCCCGAGATCCGCCGCGTGCTGCGCCCCGGTGCCACCCTGCTGCTGGTCTCGCCCACCGCCCGCCACCTGCGCGAACTCGTCGGCGCACTGGGCCTGTTGTCGGTCGACGAGGAGAAGCAGCGGCGGATCGACGAGAAGCTCGGCCCCTACCTGACCCCCGCCGGGCAGCGGCAGGTCGAGTTCACCCTGCGGCTCGGCCCGGACGACGTGCGCACCGTCGTCGGCATGGGCCCCAGCGCCTGGCACACCGACCCGGACCGCCTGGCCGCCGCGCTCGCCGACCTGCCGGACCCGGTCGAGGTGACCGCCTCCGTGACGGTGGCCGCCTACCGGCGCTGAACGCCGGGCGCGCGCGGGGTGCGGCCGCCACGTTGGGATGAATCTGCTGAGCAGGCACGTTTCTGCCGACCGGCCTGCGGCTAACGTCCGACGGGTGAACCGCGACGCCACCCGGCCCGCCGCGCCGGCCCACCCCCGACCGGGCGCCCCGGGGCCCGATCGGCCATCCGTAACACGTCCCACCGTCGAGGAGCTCCGGCTCACCTCGTTCAAGTCCTACCGGCGCGCGATCCTGCCGCTCGCGCCCCTCACCGTCCTGCACGGGCCCGCCGGCGTCGGCAAGTCCAACGCCCTCGACGCACTGGCCGTGCTCTCCCGGCTCGCCCTCGGAGAGGAGATCGCCGACTCCTTCGACGGGCTGCCCGACCGCACCGGCCCCCTGGCCAAACCCGTCCGCGGCGGCCTGACCGGGTGCGTCCCGCACGGGCGCGACGCTGTCATCCTCGGCTGCACCGTCCGCTCCCCGCACGGCCGCATCCGGCTCGACGTCGTCGTCCGCACCGACGGCCCGGTGCGGATCGCCCGCGAATCGCTCACCCTGGACGGCCGCACCCTCGTCGACACCGGCGAACAGGACGTCCGCAAGCGGCGCGTCAACGTCTGCTGGCACAACGACACCCGCCAGGGAGACATCCGGGCGCCCTTCCCCAGCGGCACCATGATCACCGCGCAACTGCCGCTCCGGGTGGCCGGCTCCTCCCGGGGCGAACGGCAGGTCCTCTCCGCCACCGAGGACCTGCTCACCGCCCTGCGCGAGGTCTTCCCCGTCCACCCCGTCCCCGCCCTCATGCGCGGCTGGGCCCGGCCCGACCCGCAGGCCCGGCTGCGCAGCAACGCCGCCAACATCTCCGCCGTCCTCGCCCGGCTCGGCAACGAGTGCCCGCGCCGCTACGGGCAGCTCCTGCGCGCCGTCCAGTCCGCCGCCCCGCACCCGCTGCTCGGACTCTCCCTCGCCCACCGCGGCAGCGGGCCCGACCAGCGCGTCCTCGCGGTCTTCGACGAAGGCGTCCTCGGACGCACCGGGGCCGACCAGGCCTCCGACGGCATGCTGCGCCACCTCGCGTTCGCCGCGGTGCTGCTCACCGGGGCCGGGGTGCTCGACCTCGACGTGGCCGCCGAGGTGCCGTGGGCGCACCGGCAGCTCACCGTGCTCGCCGAGGACCTCGGCGCCGGGCTCGCCACCGAACAGACCGCCTCACTGCTACGGCTGGCCCGGGACATGTCCGGGCGCAACCAGCTGCGCGTCCTCGCCGCCCTTCAGGAGCCCGCCGCGGCGCGGGAGGCGCTCGGCGCGGCCGAACCGCGGTCGGGCGCGGCCGTGCTGGTCGAGTGCCGGCGCGACCCGGACTCGGGGCACACCGTGCTGCGGCCCGAGACGACCCGGGTGCCGGCCCAGTGCGGGCGCGGGGACGGCGCCGACCCGGGGGCGGACGAGGCGGACGGGTGAGGTAGACCTGGACGGGTGAACGAACGAGTGACGAGGCCGGGGGAACCGGCCGGGCCCACCGGGCCGACCCTGGAGGCCCTGCGGCAGCGGCTGGCGGACTTCGCGGCGGCCCGGCGCTGGGAGCCCTTCCACACGCCGAAGAACCTGGCGGCCGCGCTGAGCGTGGAGGCCGGCGAACTGCTGGAGATCTTCCAGTGGTTGACGCCCGAGCAGGCGGCCGCGGTGATGTCCGATCCGGAGCGGGCCCACCGGGTGCGGGACGAGGTCGCGGACGTCCTCGCCTACCTGGTGCAGTTCTGCACGGTGGTCGGAGTGGATCCGCTGGAGGCCCTCGCGGCCAAGATCGAGCGGAACGAGCTCCGCTTCCCGGTGCCGGACGGAGCGGCGGACACCGACCAGGGCGGGGCGGGTGTCAACCCGGACGTGGACGAATAATCCTTGTGAGGGACGGGAGTTATCCACAGCCCCGGACTTGTCCACAGCTTTCCCGATGACGGATGCGGCCTCGCCGACTTCGCCGCACGCTTTCGCCGTGACCACCTGACCGCCCCACCGGCGGTCGTGGTCCCACGGCGACAGCGAGCGGAAGGAGAGGCGGCCATGGAGGCGCTGCGACTGATCAAGAGGGCCCGGCACGCCCTGGCCGAGGCCAGGCACGTGCCGGATGTGCTGGCCGAGGCGCGGCAGGCCGCGCTGCTCACCGAGGCGGTGGGGGCCAGGCTGGCGGAGCTGGACGACGACGAGCTCACCGGGCTGGGGCAGCAACTGGCCGAGGCCGCGGCGCACGCGGGGGTCTGCCTGGAACGCTCGGTCGTCAGGGCCGCCGTGCTGAGCGGCGGCCGGGCCGGGCGGCTCACCGAACTCGGTGAGCTGGCACCGGCCTTGGGTGCGCTGGACGGGCTGCTGCGGGACGTCGGGGAGACGCTGGTGGTGTTGGCCTGCGGGGCCGACACCGAGAGCCTCTACTGGACGTGCATCGACGGCGTGGACGCGGTGTCGGAGTGCAAGGACCTGGCCGGGCGGCTGCGGAAGGCGGCGGGCGGGCTGGAGGGAGAGGAAGGCGCGGTGCTCGGCGGGGCGCCGGCCGAGCGGGGCTCGCCCTTACTCGTGGTCCGGCTCGGCCCGCCGGACGAGGGCGGGCCGACGGGGGAGGCGCAGGCGCCGGGCTATCGGGTGCCCGGCGTGGCCGGAGCGTCGGAGGAGGAGGTGTCCGTGCCAGTGGGATAGGTGGCCGGGCCGTCCTCCCGGACGCCGGGGGACTGCAACTCGGCGAGATCCGCGGACACCGAGGCGAGCAGTTCGTGCAGCTGTTCCAGCAGGCTCTTCTGCGCGGTGGGCCGGGACGAGGTACCGGCGGCCGAGCCCGCCGGGCTGCTCGGGAGCTGCGGCGTGGCAGTTGGTTCGGTCATGACGGGACCTCTTCGGATCGGTAGTGCGGCGTGAAGCGGCCGGCGGTGGCTCGGCCCGCGCGACGGGGGTGCCTGATGCCTGGCCACCGAGGCACACGCCCCCGCCGCAGCAACCAACGAACCGCTCCGGCGGCCGGTCACCGCGCGCCACCCGATGTGGTCCAACTCCGTTACGCCGTAAGCCTCCCGGGTGATCCCGGCTTGCCGCCGCGAAGCGGCCTGGGCTAGGCGCGCGACGAGACACACCCGGCTTGCTCGGCGCCGAGCAAGCCGGGTGCCCGACCAAGCCGGGTGCCTGACCCAGCCGGGGCAGGGCCAAGGCTTCGGGCGAGGGGAAGGAGGAGAGGGCGGAGGGGAGGGAGGGGGGGGGGGAGGGGGGAGGGGAGGGGGGAGGGGCCCCGCATGTCCGCCGAAAGCCGTAGCACGCACTCGGGGTCCGGAGCCCGAATCGGCTCCGGACCCCGATGGCGTGGTCCCGCAGGTCAGTTGTGGGCGTGCAGGTCGGCGTTGAGGCCGCCCCAGGAGCCGGAGCGGGCGATGACCTCGACGGCGCCGGTCTGCGAGTTGCGACGGAACAGCAGGTTGTCCTGGCCGGACAGCTCGACGGCCTTGGCCACGGTGCCGTCCGGGGTGGTGACCCGGGTGCCGGCGGTGACGTAGAGGCCGGCCTCGACGACGCAGTCGCTGCCGAGCGAGATGCCGATGCCGGCGTTGGCGCCGAGCAGGCAGCGCTCGCCGACCGAGACGACCTGCTTGCCGCCGCCGGAGAGGGTGCCCATGATCGAGGCGCCGCCGCCGATGTCGCTGTGGTCGCCGACGACGACGCCCGCGCTGATCCGGCCCTCGACCATGGAGGTGCCGAGGGTGCCGGCGTTGAAGTTGACGAAGCCCTCGTGCATCACGGTGGTGCCGACGGCCAGGTGGGCGCCGAGGCGGACGCGGTCGGCGTGGGCGATGCGCACACCGGACGGGGCGACGTAGTCGGTCATCCGCGGGAACTTGTCGATGCCGTACACGGCGAGCTGGCCGCCCTGGGCGCGGACCGCGAGGCGGGCCTGCTCGACCGCGTCCACCGGGACGGGGCCGATGCTGGTCCACGCGACGTTGGCGAGCAGCCCGAAGACGCCGTCCAGGTTCTGGCCGTGCGGCTTGACCAGGCGGTGGCTGAGCAGGTGCAGGCGCAGGTACACGTCGTGGGTGTCGAGCGGCTTCTCGTCGAGCGAGGCGATGGTGGTGCGCACGGCGACCACCTCGACGCCGCGGCGGGCGTCGGCGCGCAGCGCCTCGGCCGCGCCGGCGCCGAGTTCGGCCTCGGCCTGCTCGGCGGTCAGGCGGACGGTGCCGGCCGGGCCGGGCTCGGCGGCCAGGGCGGGGGCGGGGAACCAGGTGTCGAGGACGGTGCCGTCAGCGGCGATGGTGGCCAGGCCGGCGGCCACGGCCCCGTTCGGGAGGGAGGTCGATTCAGCAGTCACACCGTGCACGTTAACCAATGCGGGGCCCTGCTGCCGAACACGCCCGTCGTGCGGACGCGGCCGCCGGTCGGTACGCCCCCGCCGTGCGTACACGGCCGCCGACGGGCTGCGGCGGACGGCCGCCGAGCCGGAAAACCCGGTGTTCAGCGAAGGTTTGCTCGGCGATACTCGGACGGGTGTTCATGTCGATCTCCACCACCGGCAGCGTCGAGGGCCCGGCCACCGATCTCGGCTTCCTGCTGCACAAGCACCCGGGCAAGGTCCAGCGGTTCGCGACGTCGCACGGCGAGGCGCACGTCTTCTACCCCGAGGCGGGCGACGACGTCTGCACGGCGGCGCTGCTGCTGGACGTCGACCCGATCGCGCTGGTCCGCAAGGGCCGGGGCAAGGGGCGCGGCGGTTCGCCGGACTTCGCGCTCGCCCAGTACGTCAACGACCGCCCGTACGCGGCGTCCTCGCTGCTCGCGGTGGCGCTGCGGACGGTGTTCCGGTCCGCGATGAAGGGCGCCTGCCCGGCCCGGCCCGGGCTGGCGGACCGGCCGCGCCCGCTGCGGATCACGCTGCCCGCGGTGCCCGCGAACGGCGCGGGCGAGGGCGGTGGCCCGGCGATGGCGGTCCGGCTGTTCGAGCCGCTGGGCTGGCGGGTCGAGGCGGTGGCGCTCCCGCTGGACGAGGCGTTCCCGGAGTGGGGCGAGTCCCGGTACGTGCGGCTCACGCTGGTCTCGGACGCCGTGCGGCTCGCCGACGCGCTCCAGCAGCTGTACGTGCTGCTGCCGGTGCTGGACGGCGCCAAGCACTACTGGGTCGCCCCGGACGAGGTGGACAAGCTGCTCGCCGCCGGCGAGGGCTGGCTGGCCGCCCACCCGGAGCGCGCCCTGATCACCCGCCGCTACCTGTCCCGGAGCCGGGCGCTGACCCGGGTGGCGATGGAGCGTCTGGAGCTGGCCCGGCTGGCGGAGGCGGACGACCGGGAGCCCGAGGAGGTCGACAACGCGGTCGACGACCGGCCGGAGGAGCCCGCGGAGGCCGCCGGGGCGACGTCGGAGCCCAGGCCGCCGTCCCTCGCCGGGCAGCGCCGCGCCGCGATCCTCGCCGCCCTGCGGGAGGTGGGTGCGACCCGCGTCGCCGATCTCGGCTGCGGCCGGGGCGAGTTGATCGGCGAACTGCTGAAGGACGCCCGGTTCACCGAGGTGCTCGGCGTGGACGTGTCGGCGCGGGCGTTGCAGGCGGCGGCCCGCGGACTGCGCCTGGACCGGATGCCGGAGCGGCAGGCGGCCCGGGTGACGCTGACGCAGGGCGCGCTGACGTACACGGACGCCCGGTTGAAGGGCTTCGACGCGGCGGTGCTGTGTGAGGTGGTCGAGCACCTGGACCTGCCCAGGCTGCCCGCCCTGGAGTACGCGGTGTTCGGCGCGGCCCGGCCGGGGGCCGTGGTCGTCACCACGCCGAACGCCGAGTACAACGTCCGCTGGGAGAGCCTGCCGGCGGGCGCTGCCCGGCACGCCGACCACCGCTTCGAGTGGTCGCGCGCCGAGTTCCGCGCGTGGGCCGAGCGGGTCGCGGCCGCGTTCGGTTACACGGTGGTGCTGCGCCCGGTGGGGCCGGAGGACGGGGAGGTCGGCGCGCCGACCCAGCTGGCCCTGTTCCGCCTCGACACCAGCCCTGCCGAGCAGGCCACGACCGGCACCACCCGGACCGGCCCGGCCGCGACCGACCCGACCCCGACCGAGCACACCCCGACCGACCCGGCCCCGACCGACCCGACCCCGACCGACCCGGCGCCCGAAGGAGGCGAATCCCGATGACCGACGAAGCGACCCCGACGCCCGAGCAGCACCAGGACCAGGAGCACGACCAGGGTCAGCCCCAGGACCACCCCGCCCCCCGCCGCCTTCCCGTTACCGACGTCTCCCTCGTCGTCCTGGTCGGCACCAGCGGCGCCGGCAAGTCGACCTTCGCCCGTCGCCACTTCCTGCCCACCCAGGTCGTCTCCTCCGACTTCTGCCGCGGCCTGGTCGCCGACGACGAGAACGACCAGTCGGCCTCCGCCGAGGCCTTCGACGTCCTGCACTACATCGTCGGCAAGCGCCTCGCGGCCGGCCGGCTGACCGTCGTGGACGCCACCAACGTCCAGCCCGAGGCGCGCCGCCAGCTGGTGCGGATCGCCCGCGAGCACGACGTGCTGCCGATCGCGATCGTGCTGGACGTCCCGCCGGGCGTGTGCGCCGAGCGCAACCGCTCCCGCCCGGACCGCCAGCTGCCGGCCCACGTCGTCCCGCGCCAGCACCGCGAGCTGCGCCGTTCCCTGCGCGGCCTGGAGCGCGAGGGCTTCCGCAAGGTGCACGTGCTGCGCGGCGAGGCCGAGGTGGCGGCGGCCGAGGTGGAGCTGGAGAAGCGCTACAACGACCTTCGCCACCTGACCGGGCCGTTCGACATCGTCGGCGACATCCACGGCTGCCGCTCCGAGCTGGAGACCCTGCTGACCCGCCTCGGCTACACGCTGACCCGGGACGCCGGGGGCCGGCCGGTGGACGCGGTGCCGCCGGCGGGCCGTACCGCCGTGTTCGTCGGGGACCTGGTCGACCGCGGCCCGGACACGCCAGGCGTGCTGCGCCTGGTGATGGGCATGGTCGCGGCCGGGCACGCGCTGTGCGTGCCGGGCAACCACGAGAACAAGCTGGGCCGGGCGCTGGACGGCAAGAAGGTCACCGTCGCCTACGGTCTGCAGGAGTCGCTGGATCAGCTGGCCGGCGAGTCCGAGGAGTTCCGGGCCGAGGCGCGGGAGTTCATGCGCGGCCTGGTGAGCCACTACCTGCTGGACGGCGGCGCGCTGGTGGTCTGCCACGCCGGTCTGCCGGAGCGGTACCACGGCCGCAACTCGGGCCGGGTGCGCTCGCACGCGCTGTACGGGGAGACCACCGGCGAGACCGACGAGTACGGCCTGCCGGTGCGCTACCCGTGGGCGGAGGAGTACCGGGGCAAGGCGCTGGTGGTGTACGGCCACACGCCGGTGCCGTCGGCGAGCTTCGTCAACAACACCGTCTGCCTGGACACCGGTTGCGTGTTCGGCGGCACCCTGACGGCGCTGCGCTACCCGGAGCGGGAGCTGGTGAGCGTGCCGGCCGAGCGGGAGTGGTACGCGCCGGTGCGCCCGCTGTCCACGGACGCGCCGGGCGCCCGCGAGGGCCGTCCGCTGGATCTCGCCGACGTGGCGGGCCGCCGGATCGTCGAGACCGGGCTGCACGGTCGGGTCGCCGTCCGGGAGGAGAACGCGGCGGCGGCGCTGGAGGTGATGAGCCGCTTCGCGCTGGACCCGCGGCTGCTGGCGTACCTGCCGCCGACGATGGCGCCGAGCGCCGCCTCCCGCCGGGACGGCTTCCTGGAGCACCCGCAGGAGGCGTTCGCCGCCTACCGCGCGGACGGCGTGCGGCACCTGGTGTGCGAGGAGAAGCACATGGGGTCCCGCGCGGTGGTGCTGGTCGCCCGGGACGACGCGGCGCTGGAGCGGCGCTTCGGCGTGGCCGGTCCGGGCGCGATCTGGACCAGGACGGGCCGGGCGTTCCTCGCCGACGACGGCCTGACCGCGGCCGTGCTGGGCCGGGTACGGGCGGCCGCCGAGCGCTCGGGGCTGTTCGACGAGCTGGGCACCGGCTGGCTGCTGCTGGACGCCGAGCTGATGCCCTGGTCGCTGAAGGCCGTGGAACTGCTGCGCCGCCAGTACGCGGCGGTCGGCGCGGCGGCGGGCGCCGCCCTGCCGGAGGCGCTGGCGGCCCTGGAACGGGCGGCCGGTCGCGGGCTGGACCTGGCGGAGCTGACCGCCAAGCAGCGGCGGCGCGCGGCCGACGCGCAGGCTTTCACCGAGGCGTACCGGCGGTACTGCTGGCCGACCGAGGGGCTGTCGGGCGTGCGGCTGGCGCCGTTCCAGGTGCTGGCCGCCGAGGGGGCGAACCTCGCGGTGCGCCCGCACGACGAGCACCTGGCCTGGATCGACCGCCTGGTCGCGGCCGACGAAACGGCGTCCGAAACGGCGTCCGAAACGGCGGCCGAAGCGGCGGCCGAAGCGCGGGCCGGAGCCGCACTCGGAGCCGCACTCGGAGCCACGCCCGAAACGGCGTCCGAACCGGACGGCGGCCGGGCACCGGTCCTGCACCGCACCGGCCGCCTCCTGGTGGACACCGAGGACGAGGCCGCGGTGGCGGCCGCCACGGCCTGGTGGGAGGAGCTGACGGCGGCCGGCGGCGAGGGCATGGTGGTCAAACCGCTGGCCTCGGTGGTGCGCACGGAGCGGGGCGGGGGCCGCCCGGGCGGGCTGGTGCAGCCGGGGGTGAAGGTGCGCGGCCGGGAGTACCTGCGGATCGTCTACGGCCCGGACTACACCGAGTACCTGGACCGGCTGCGCGAGCGGTCGCTGGGCCACAAGCGCTCGCTGGCGCTGCGCGAGTACGCGCTGGGCCTGGAGGCGCTGGACCGGCTGGCGGCCGGCGAGCCGCTGTGGCGGGTGCACGAGCCGGTGTTCGCGGTGCTCGCGCTGGAGTCCGAGCCGGTCGATCCGCGCCTGTAGGCCGCCAGCGTCCGGGAGGCCCACGCCTGTAGGCCGACCGGGCGCCGAGGGGGCCCGCGGCTGTAGGCCGACCGGGCGTTGAGGGGGAGTCCGCGGCGGGGCTCCCCCTCTTCCACCCCCGCCTTGTATAGAAATTCCGAGCATCGTATAGACTTGCTACTTTCCCGTACGCCCCGTCATCCCAGGAGCCCGGTATGGCCTTCAACCTCCGGAACAGGCACTTCCTCAAGGAGCTCGACTTCACGCCCCAGGAGTTCCGCTTCCTGGTGGACCTCGCCGCCGGGCTCAAGGCGGCCAAGTATGCGGGCACCGAGCAGCCCCGGCTGCGCGGGAAGAACATCGCGCTGATCTTCGAGAAGACCTCCACCCGCACCCGCTGCGCCTTCGAGGTCGCCGCCCACGACCAGGGCGCCACCACGACCTACCTGGACTCGTCCGGTTCGCAGATCGGCCACAAGGAGTCCATCCGGGACACCGCCCGGGTGCTCGGCCGGATGTTCGACGGCATCGAGTACCGCGGCCACGGCCAGGAGATCGTCGAGGAGCTGGCCGCGAACGCCGGCGTCCCGGTCTGGAACGGTCTCACCGACGAGTGGCATCCCACCCAGATGCTGGCCGACGTGCTCACCATGACCGAGCACGGCACCAAGCCGCTGACCGGGACCGCCCTGGCCTACCTCGGCGACGCCCGCTCCAACATGGGCAACTCGCTGCTGGTCACCGGCGCCCTGCTCGGCATGGACGTCCGGATCGTCGCCCCTAGCTCCCTCTGGCCGGCCGAGGGGGTCCGGAAGGCGGCCGAGACGCTGGCCGGGGCGACCGGCGCCCGGATCACCCTCACCGAGGACGTGGCCGAGGGCGTGGCCGACGTGGACTTCCTCTACACCGACGTCTGGGTCTCGATGGGCGAGCCCAAGGAGGTCTGGGCCGAGCGGATCGAGCTGCTCAAGCCCTACCAGGTGTCGATGGACACCGTCCGGGCCACCGGCAACCCGGCCGTGAAGTTCCTGCACTGCCTGCCCGCGTTCCACGACCTCGGCACGGTGGTCGGGCGGCAGATGTACGAGGCGACCGGCATGACCGAGCTGGAGTGCACCGACGAGCTGTTCGAGTCGGCGCACTCCGTCGTGTTCGACCAGGCCGAGAACCGCCTGCACACCATCAAGGCGGTCCTGGTCGCCACCCTCGGCTCCTGAGGCGGGAGCTCCTGAAGAGGGAGCTCCTGAGGCGGGAGCTCACTTCTCCAGCTTGACGCAGGCCGCCCGGTCGCCCGCCGCGTGCGGGCCGGCCGGGGTGCCCGCGTGCATCACCAGCGAGCGCGCCTCGCCCGGCCGCGGCTGCCAGGGCACCGAGGCCGTCGCGATGCCCTCGCCGTGCGCGTCGGTGCGCAGCGCCAGCCGCAGTTCGTTGCGCCCGTTGGCGTACGCGGGGTCGGTGGACGGCTGCACCGGGTCCACGGCGTCCTGGTAGTGCGGTCCGGACGAGGCCGGGTCGGCCCCGCAGGAGCCGGTGTGCAGGTGCACCGGGAACTCGTGGTCGGGGGCGAGCCCGGTGACGGTCATGGTGAGCACCGTCCGCCCCGAGGTGGAGCGGTCGGTGACGATCCGGGTGCGCGCGCCGTACGGCACGAGGTCGTCCGCGTAGCTGACGGCGGTCGGCGGCACGAAGGCCGTCGCGGGGTCGAAGGCGGCCTCGACGACGGAGACGGGCGAGGCGGCGGAGCCCGACGAAGCGGCGGAGCCCGGCGAGGCGACGGGGGCCCGCGGGGTGACGGGGGCCGACGAGGCGGCGGCGGGGGCGAGCAGGGCCAGCGGCAGCAGCGCGGCGGCGAGCGGAGTGGACATCATCGGGCCTTCCACGGGCGGGGCGACGGACACCGTGCTCAACGGCGCCGGGCGCCGGCGGACACCCTCGAACGGAATCGGAGGCGGGCGGGCCGCACGGGCGCGCTCCTGCTCGTCCCGTCGCCGACCGGCGGTTCCGGTGGTGAGCTGGTGTGAGCCGGTGCCGGGTCGACACCGAGCCGACACCGAGCCGGTGCCGGGCCGGCGGTGGGCCGGCAGCACTGCCGTTGCCGGCTGGCCGCCGCCCGAACGGCCGCTGACCTGCGCTTTTGCCGACCCAGGCATGCCTGCGGTGGTGAAGGCGACGGCATGCACTATGGTTTATCTCGACATCGAGATAACTGCCCCATAGGATATATCTCGACATCAAGATACTTGCCGAGCGGAGCTCGCCGGCGATGCGGGCAAGGTAAGCCTAAGTAAGGCTGACCTTACCACCGTGGCGGCCGGATACCGCACGAAGCACCCAGAAGGAGTCAGTCGTGTCCGCGAACAGCTTCGACGCCCGCAGCTCGCTGCAGGTGGGCGACGAGTCGTACGAGATCTTCAAGCTCTCCGCCGTCGAGGGTTCCGAGCGGCTGCCGTACAGCCTCAAGGTGCTGCTGGAGAACCTGCTCCGCACGGAGGACGGCGCGAACATCACCGCCGACCACATCCGCGCGCTCGGCAACTGGGACGCCAGCGCCCAGCCGAGCCAGGAGATCCAGTTCACGCCGGCCCGCGTGATCATGCAGGACTTCACCGGCGTGCCGTGCGTGGTCGACCTCGCCACCATGCGTGAGGCCGTCAAGGAGCTGGGCGGCGACCCGGCCAAGATCAACCCGCTGGCCCCGGCCGAGCTGGTCATCGACCACTCCGTCATCGCCGACAAGTTCGGCACCCCGGACGCCTTCGTCCAGAACGTCGAGATCGAGTACGGCCGCAACAAGGAGCGCTACCAGTTCCTGCGCTGGGGCCAGACCGCCTTCGACGAGTTCAAGGTCGTCCCGCCCGGCACCGGCATCGTCCACCAGGTGAACATCGAGCACCTGGCCCGCACCGTCATGGTCCGCGGCGGCCAGGCCTACCCGGACACCTGCGTCGGCACCGACTCGCACACCACCATGGTCAACGGCCTGGGCGTGCTGGGCTGGGGCGTCGGCGGCATCGAGGCCGAGGCCGCCATGCTGGGCCAGCCGGTCTCCATGCTGATCCCGCGCGTGGTCGGCTTCAAGCTCAACGGCCAGCTGCCGGCCGGCACCACCGCCACCGACCTGGTGCTCACCATCACCGAGATGCTGCGCAAGCACGGTGTGGTCGGCAAGTTCGTCGAGTTCTACGGCGAGGGCGTCTCCGCGATCCCGCTGGCCAACCGCGCCACCATCGGCAACATGTCGCCGGAGTTCGGCTCGACCTGCGCGATCTTCCCGATCGACGCCGAGACCATCAACTACCTCAAGCTCACCGGCCGCGACGAGCAGCAGCTCGCCCTGGTCGAGGCGTACGCCAAGGAGCAGGGCCTCTGGCACGACCCGTCGGTCGAGCCGGTCTTCTCCGAGTACCTGGAGCTGGACGTCTCCACCGTCGTCCCGTCGATCTCCGGCCCGAAGCGCCCGCAGGACCGCGTCGTCCTGGCCGAGGCCGCCACCCGGTTCGCCGAGGCGCTGCCGACCTACTCCGCCGAGGCCTCGAAGCCGACCGTCGTCACCGCCCCCGACGGGTCGAAGTACGAGATCGACAACGGCGCGGTCGTGATCGCCTCGATCACCTCCTGCACCAACACCTCCAACCCCTCCGTCATGCTGGGCGCCGCCCTGCTGGCGAAGAAGGCCGTGGAGAAGGGCCTCACGGTCAAGCCGTGGGTCAAGACCACCCTGGCCCCCGGGTCCAAGGTCGTCATGGACTACTACGAGAAGGCCGGCCTGCTCCCGTACATGGAGAAGCTGGGCTTCAACCTGGTCGGCTACGGCTGCGTCACCTGCATCGGCAACTCGGGCCCGCTGCCCGAGGAGGTCTCGGCCGCCGTCAACGAGGCCGACCTGGCGGTCGTCTCGGTGCTCTCCGGCAACCGCAACTTCGAGGGCCGGATCAACCCGGACGTGAAGATGAACTACCTGGCCTCGCCGCCGCTGGTGGTCGCCTACGCCCTGGCCGGCAACATGAACATCGACATCACCCGCGACGCCCTGGGCCAGGACGCCGACGGCAACGACGTCTTCCTCGCCGACATCTGGCCGTCGGAGCAGGAGGTGGCGGACACCGTCGCCGGCTCCATCGACGAGGCGATGTTCGACAAGGGCTACCAGGACGTCTTCGCCGGTGACCACCGCTGGCAGTCGCTCCCCGTCCCGACCGGCAACACCTTCGAGTGGGACGCCGAGTCCACCTACGTCCGCAAGCCCCCGTACTTCGAGGGCATGGCCAAGACCCCGAGCCCGGTGACCGACATCGCCGGCGCCCGCGTCCTGGCCAAGCTGGGCGACTCGGTCACCACCGACCACATCTCCCCGGCCGGCAACATCAAGCCGGGCACCCCGGCGGCGCAGTACCTGACCGCCAACGGTGTCGAGAAGCGCGACTTCAACTCCTACGGCTCGCGCCGCGGCAACCACGAGGTGATGATCCGCGGCACCTTCGCCAACATCCGTCTGCGCAACCAGATCGCGCCGGGCACCGAGGGCGGCTACACCCGCGACTTCACCCAGGCCGACGGCCCGGTGTCGTTCATCTACGACGCCTCGCAGAACTACCAGGCCGCCGGCACCCCGCTGGTCGTCCTGGCCGGCAAGGAGTACGGCTCCGGCTCGTCCCGCGACTGGGCCGCCAAGGGCACCGCGCTGCTGGGCGTCAAGGCCGTCATCGCCGAGTCGTACGAGCGCATCCACCGCTCGAACCTGATCGGCATGGGCGTCCTGCCGCTGCAGTTCCCGGAGGGCCAGACCGCCGAGTCCCTCGGCCTGACCGGCGAGGAGACCTTCTCCTTCACCGGCGTGACCGAGCTCAACGAGGGCCGCACCCCGAAGACCGTCAAGGTCAAGGCCGGTGACAAGGAGTTCGACGCGGTCGTCCGCATCGACACCCCCGGTGAGGCGGACTACTACCGCAACGGCGGCATCCTGCAGTACGTGCTGCGCTCGCTCATCGGCTGAACCGAGTTCTAGTTCCGGGGGCTGAGCGCCCCGGTGGCTGAGGGGCCGGACCGCATCGCGCGGTCCGGCCCCTTTTGCATGCTGCCTCTCCTGAGCCCTGCCCCTTGTGCGGTGTGCCGCGATGGACTAAACCTCTATCCCATCTGGTCCAGACCAATTGACGCTCATTCAGAGAACAGGTCCGGTATGCCCACTCGCGCCTCAGCCCTGCTCGCCGCCGCCACCGTCGCCGCGCTGCTCGCCGCCCCCGCCTCCGCCACCGCCGCCGACGGCGGGCACGGCCCCAAGCTGAAGGGCCAGCGGGTCGGCTACTTCACCCAGTGGGGCGCCGACAGCTCCGCCAAGCGCGTCCAGGACTCCGGCCAGGCCGGGAAGCTCACCGTCGTCAACTACGCCTTCGGCAACGTCTCCGCCGACGGCACCTGCTTCGAGACCAACGACGCCGGCCAGGGCGACGCCCACAACGACTACCAGCGCGCCTTCTCCGCCGCCGACTCGGTCGACGGCGTGGCCGACGCCCCCGGCCAGAAGCTGAAGGGCCACTTCAACCAGCTGCGCAAGCTCAAGGCGAAGAACCCGCAGCTGCGCACGGTCATCTCGCTCGGCGGCTGGAGCTGGTCCAAGTACTTCTCCGACGCGGCCGCCACCGACGCCGCGCGCAAGAAGTTCGTCTCCTCCTGCATCGACCTCTACCTCAGGGGCGACGTGCCGGTCCTGCCCGGCTCCCCGGAGGGCGGCGCCGGCGCCGCCGCGGGCGTCTTCGACGGCATCGACATCGACTGGGAGTACCCGGGCGGCGGCGGGGACCCGGGCAACGTGGTCCGCCCCGAGGACGGGCGCAACTTCACCCTGCTGATGCAGGAGTTCCGCCGCCAGCTCGACGACTTCGGCAAGAAGGGCGGAAAGGAGGGCGGCAAGAAGGGCGACAAGGGCAGGCACTACCTGCTGACCGCCGCCGTCGCCGCCAACGAGACCGTCGCCGACCGGCTCGAACTGCCCGAGCTGAGCGAGTCGGTGGACTGGCTCAACCTGATGACCTACGACCTGCACGGCCCCTGGGAGGGCAAGGGCCCGGCCAACCACCAGGCCAACCTCTACTCCGACCCGGCCGACCCGGACGCCCGCCGGCGCAGCGCCGACACGGCCGTCGACCACTACCAGGAGCGCGGCCTGCCCGCCGAGCAGCTCGTGCTCGGCGCCCCGCTGTACGGCCACGGCTGGACGGGCGTCGCGCCCGGCAAGCGCGGCGGCCTCTACCAGAGCGCCACCGCCGCCGCCCCCGACCTCTCCTACCGGGAGGTCAACGCGCTGCCCGGCAAGGTGTACGTGGACCGCGACCACGGCGCGTCCTGGAAGTACGACGGCACCACCTTCTACAGCTACGACACCGCCGAGGTGCTCACCCAGAAGGCGCGGTACGCGCGCTGGAACGACCTGGGCGGCGTGATGGTCTGGTCGCTGGACGGCGACGACGCCCAGGGCAGCGCGATCGCCGCCCTGGACCGCGGCCTGCGCCGCGACTGACGCGCCGACGCGAAGGGGCCCGCCGTGTCCGCACGGCGGGCCCCTTCGCGGCTGGGTCAGGCCCGGTCGCAGGCCTGTGCCCGCAGCGCGCGGGCCAGGTCGTCGCGGCACTCCAGGACCAGGCGGCGCAGCGCCGGCGCGGCCTGCGGGTGGCCGTCCAGCCAGGCGTCGGCCTCGGCCAGGGTCTGCTCGCTGGTCTGCGCGCGCGGGAAGAACCCGCTGACGATCCGCATCGCGATCTCGATGGTCCGCTCGGCCCAGACCCGCTCCAGCAGCTTGAAGTAGGGCGCCGCGTAGAGCGCGGTCAGGTCGCGGTGGGCGGGCAGCGCGAAGCCCGCGATCTCGGCCTCGACGAGGGCGTTCGGCAGTTCCTCGGAGTCGACCACGGCCGACCAGGCGGCGGCCTTGGCCTCCGCGGTGGGCCGGGCGGCCAGGCACTGGGTGTACTGGCGCTTGCCGCTGGCGGTGTTGTCGGCGGCCAGCTCTCCGGCCAGTTCCTCGTCGCCGGCCTGGCCGGCGGCGGCCAGTGCCAGCCACAGCGACCAGCGCAGCTCCTGGTCGACCTCCAGGCCGTCGATCCGGGCGCTGCCGGCCAGCAGGCCGCGGACCAGGCCGAGGTGCTCGGCGCCGCCAGCGGTCTGGGCGAGGAAGCGGGCCCAGGCCAGCTGGTGGTCGCTGCCGGGGACGGCCTCGCGCAGTTCGCGCAGGGCGCCGTCGGCCAGCTGCCGGCCGCCCTCGCCGCGCCAGGCCGGGTCGGCGTACAGGTCGACGGCGGTCTTGGCCTGGGCGTGCAGCGACTGCAGCACGCCGATGTTGCCCTCCTGGCCGGCGAAGCGCAGCACCAGGGCGACGTAGTCGCGGGCCGGCATCAGGCCGTCCCGGGTGAGGTTCCAGACGGCGGACCAGGCGAGTGCCCGGGCCAGCTCGTCGTGGATGTCGCCGAGGCCGGTGCGCAGCGTCTCCAGGGACTCGGAGTCGAAGCGGACCTTGCAGTAGGTCAGGTCGTCGTCGTTGAGCAGCACCAGCGCGGGGCGGGGGCGGCCGGCGGCCTCGGTGACGACGGTGCGGTTGCCGGTGACGTCGAGCTCGATCCGCTCGGTGCGCACCAGGGAGCCGTCGGCGTCCCGGTCGTAGAGGCCGATCGCGATCCGGTGCGGGCGCAGCACCGCCCCGTCCTGGAGGACGGCGAGTTCGGTGATCCGGCCCTCGGCGTCGGTGGTCACCTGCGGGGTGAGCGAGTCGACCCCGGCGGTCTGCAGCCAGGCGGCGGCCCAGGCCTTGAGGTCGCGGCCGCTGGTCTCCTCCAGGACGTCCAGCAGGTCGCCGAGTTCGGTGTTGCCGAAGGCGTGGCGCTTGAAGTAGCGGCGGGCGCCCTCGAAGAAGGCCTCGGAGCCGACGTACGCGACCAGCTGCTTGAGGACGGCGGCGCCCTTGGCGTAGGTGATGCCGTCGAAGTTGAGCTTGGCGTCCTCGAGGTCGCGGATGTCGGCGGTGATCGGGTGGGTGGTGGGGAGCTGGTCCTGCCGGTAGGCCCAGGCCTTGCGCTGGTTGGCGAAGGTGACCCAGGCGGAGGAGTACCGGGTGCGGGCGCCGATCAGGCCGTAGGAGCCCATGAAGTCGGCGAAGGACTCCTTCAGCCACAGGTCGTCCCACCAGCGCATGGTGACCAGGTCGCCGAACCACATGTGCGCCATCTCGTGCAGGATGACGTTGGCGCGGCCCTCGTAGGCGGCGTCGGTGACCTTCGAGCGGAAGACGAACTCCTCGCGGAAGGTGACGCAGCCGGGGTTCTCCATGGCGCCGATGTTGTACTCGGGGACGAACGCCTGGTCGTACTTGCCGAAGGGGTACGGGTAGTCGAACTCCTCGTGGAAGAAGTCGAGTCCGAGCTTGGTGACGCCGAGGATCTCGTCCGCGTCGAAGTACTGGGCGAGGGACTTGCGGCACATCGCGGAGAGCGGGATCTCCAGGGTGGTGCCGTCGGCGAGTTCGCGGCTGTAGTGGTCGCGGGCGACGTGGTAGGGGCCGGCCACGACGGCGGTGAGGTAGCTGGAGATCGGCTGGGTCGGCGCGAACTCCCAGGTGCGGGCGGCGCCTTCCTCGGTGACCTTGTCGTGGACGGCGTTGGACCAGACGTCCCAGGCGGCGGGGGCGGTGACGGTGAAGCCGAACGGGGCCTTCAGGTCGGGCTGTTCGAAGGTCGCGAAGACCCGGCGGGCGTCGGCCGGCTCGTAGTGGGTGTAGAGGTACGTCTCGCCGTCCACCGGGTCGGTGAAGCGGTGCAGGCCCTCGCCGGTGCGGCTGTAGGCGCAGTCCGCCTCGACGGTGAGGACGTTCTCGGCGGCGAGGCCGTCGACGTGCACCCGGGCGCCGTCGTAGGCGGTGGCCGGGTCGAGCGCGCGGCCGTTGAGGGTGACGGCGTGGACGGCGGGGGCGAGCAGGTCGAGGAAGGTGTCGGCGCCGGGCCGGGAGCAGCGGAACGTGACGGTGGTGGTGGAGCGGAAGGTGGCGGCGGCCGGATCGGGGGCGGAGGTCACGTCCAGCCGGACCTGGTAGCCCTCCACGGCCAGGATGCTGGCCCGCTGCTGCGCTTCGTCGCGGCTCAGGTTCTTGCCCGGCACGGCGGTACTCCTTTGTCCGGCTCGCACGGTGGTGCGTCTGTGGGTGGTGCGGTCTCGGCGCGCGGTGTGCCGCGCCCCGCAGGGGCATCCTTTCACGCCCTCCCTCGCCGGTACCATTGCACAGGCCGTCCCGGCGGGGCCGGAATCAGCGGCGGCGGGCGGGTGTTGACGGGTCGGGGTGGCGCGCCTGCCTGCCTCGTCATCACCTCACGAAGGACGACAGCCGTGACGACTGCCGCTGAGCGCAAGACCGCCGACTTCTGGTTCGACCCGGCCTGCCCGTGGGCGTGGATGACGTCCCGCTGGCTGATCGAGGTGCAGCAGTTGCGTCCGGTGGACGTGAACTGGCACGTGATGAGCCTGTCGGTGCTGAACGAGGACCGCGACCTCCCGGAGAACTACCGCGAGCTGCTGGACAACGCCTGGGGCGCGGTGCGGGTGTGCATCGCGGCCGCCCAGGAGCACGGCGACGAGGTGCTGGGCCGGCTCTACACCGAGCTGGGCCTGCGCTTCCACAACCAGGGCCTGCCGCAGAACCGGGAGACGGTCGAGGCGGCGCTGGTGGCCGCCGGGCTTCCCGTGGGGCTGGCGGACGCGGCCGACACGGACGCGTACGACGAGGCCCTGCGCGCCTCGCACAAGGAGGGCATCACCCTGGTCGGCGAGGACGTCGGCACCCCGGTGATCGCGGTGGAGGGCGCGGACGGCGAGCGGGTCGCCTTCTTCGGCCCGGTGGTCACCCCGGCCCCGAAGGGCGAGGCCGCGGCCCGGCTCTGGGACGGCACCCTGCTGGTGGCCTCCACCCCGGGCTTCTACGAGATCAAGCGGACCCGTACGGCGGGCCCGTCGTTCGAGTAGCGCGGGGCGCGCGAAGGGCCCGGTACCGCAGCAGGCGGTACCGGGCCCTTCGCGCGTGCCGGGGTCAGCGGGCGGCGGCCGCGTCCCGCCGCTGCTTGACCAGGCCGGCGGCGCTCAGCAGCGCGACCAGCACCCCGGCCGCGTACAGCTGCTGCCGGTTGCCCTCGGTGGTGGTCATCAGGGCGAGGATGCCGGTCACGGCGGCCATCGCGATCCAGGTCAGGTACGGGTAGCCCCACATCTTCACGGTGAGCAGTTCGGGCGCCTCGCGCTCCAGCCGGCGGCGCATCCGCAGCTGGACCAGGCAGATGAACAGCCAGACGACCAGGATGGCCACGCCGGTGGTGTTCATCAGCCAGGTGAAGACGGTCTCCGGCCAGAACTTGGCGGCCAGCACGGCGCCGAAGCCGAACAGGCAGGAGGCCAGCACGGCCCGGCGCGGCACCCCGCCGGAGACCTTGGCCAGCGCCCGGGGGCCCTGGCCGCGGCCGACCAGCGAGTACGCCATCCGGGAGGCGCCGTAGATGTTGGCGTTCATAGCGGAGAGCAGCGCGATCAGCACCACCACCTCCATGATCGTCCCGGCGCCGGTCACCCCGAGGTGCCGCAGCACGGTGACGTACGGGCCGTCGGCGACCACCGCCGGGTCCTTCCAGGAGACCAGGGTGACGACCAGGGCCATCGAGCCGATGTAGAAGATCGCGATCCGCCACACCGCCGTGCGCACCGCGTTGGCGACGTTCTTGCGGGGGTCGTCGGACTCGGCGGCGGCGATGGTGACGGTCTCCAGCCCGCCGTAGGCGAAGACCGAGGCGAGCAGGCCGACGATCAGCCCGCTGACCCCGGTGGGCAGGAAGCCGCCCTGGCCGGTCAGGTTGGTCGCACCGGGGGCGCCGGGGCCGATCACCCCGGCGATGCCGAGGCCGCCGAGGACCAGGAAGGCGAGGATCGCGGCGACCTTGATGGCGGCGAACCAGAACTCGAACTCGCCGAAGTTCTTCACCGCGGTCAGGTTGCTGGCGCAGAAGAAGACCATGAACAGGCCGACCCAGACCCAGGAGGAGACGCCCGGCACCCAGCCGTTGACGATCTTCCCGGCGGCGGTGGCCTCGGCGGCGACGCCGCAGCACAGCATCACCCAGTACATCCAGCCGGCCGTGATCCCGGCCCAGGGGCCGATCTCCTTCTCGGCGTGCACCGAGAACGATCCGGAGGCGGGGCGGGCGGCCGACATCTCCCCGAGCATCCGCATGATCAGCATGACCAGCAGGCCGGAGAGGGTGAACGCCAGGATGATCGCCGGACCGGCGGCCGCGATGCCGGCGCCGGAGCCGACGAACAGGCCCGCGCCGATCACCCCGCCCAGCGCGATCATCGACAGGTGGCGCTGCTTGAGGCCGTGCGCGAGCTGCTGGCCGGTGGCCGGGGCACCGTCGGCGTCGGTGGTCCCGGACGCCTTGGGCGCGGAGGTGGGGGCCATAGGGCTGGATCCAGACTGTGCGGAATGCGGCATGAGCTGTCCAATATCCGGCGACACCTCTGTTCATGCCAAGAACTGGGACCCCGGGCCCACCATGCGGACCACGCGGTGACCAAGCGGGTGCGGCCGGTGACGCAGCGTCGATATGGGCCGGAATGGGCCGGTTCCGACAACGGTCGGGGGCGGTGCTTTGTCCGAAACCGTGGCGGTGGCGTAGTGGATCACCACGTAGGTTCACAGGTGTTCACTCACCTGAGCACCCCACAGGAGACCCCCGATGGCCACTGCCACCACCCCGATACCGCGCCGCGCCGTCCTCGCCGACCTGCTGCCCGCCGCCACCACCCGCCTCGGCGCCCAGGCCCGCGACCTGGCCCTGGTGGCCGGCGGCGCCGCCCTGACCGGCGTGGCCGCCCAGCTGTCGGTGAACATCCCCGGCTCGCCGGTGCCCGTCACCGGCCAGACCTTCGCCGCCCTGCTGGTCGGCACCGCGCTCGGAGCCCGCCGCGGCATCGCCTCGCTCGCCCTCTACCTGCTGGCCGGCCTGGCGGGGATGCCCTGGTTCGCCGAGGGCACCTCCGGCTGGACGATGCCCTCGCTCGGCTACGTGCTCGGCTTCGTCCTGGCGGCCGGCCTGACCGGCGAGCTGGCCCGCCGCGGCGCCGACCGGAGCCCGGTGAACACCGCCGTCACCATGGTCCTCGGCAGCCTCGCCATCTACGCGGTCGGCGTCCCGTACCTGGCCCTGTCGCTGCACGTCCCGCTCGCCCGGGCGGCCGAGCTCGGCCTCTACCCGTACCTGGTCGGCGACGCCCTGAAGGCCGTCCTCGCCGCCGGGGCCCTGCCGCTGGTCTGGAAGCTCGCCGCGAAGCGGTGAGCCCCCTGCCGGGCCCGGGCGCACGCGCATGCCACACTCATGGCATGCGCGTGTACCTGGGCTCAGACCATGCCGGATACGAACTGAAGAACCACCTCGTGGAGTGGCTCAAGGAGGCCGGCCACGAGCCGGTCGACTGCGGGCCGCACATCTACGACGCCGAGGACGACTACCCGCCGTTCTGCCTGCGCGCCGCCGAGCGCACCGCCGCCGACCCGGAGGCGCTGGGCGTCGTCATCGGCGGCTCGGGCAACGGTGAGGCGATCGCCGCCAACAAGGTCAAGGGCGTGCGGGCGGCACTGGCCTGGAGCGAGCAGACCGCCGGGCTCGGCCGCGAGCACAACAACGCCAACGTGATCTCCGTCGGCGGCCGCATGCACACGCTGGAGGAGGCCACCAAGTTCGTCGAGGTCTTCCTCAACACCCCCTACAGCGGCGAGCCCCGGCACACCCGCCGGATCGAGATGCTGACCGAGTACGAGACCACCGGCGAGCTCCCGCCGATCCCGGCCCACCACCCGCAGGGCTGATCCCTCCCCCCGTCCACCCTCCGTCGGCCGGCCGCACGCTCCACGCGGCCGGCCGCCGCCGTTCCCGGGCCCGTACGGCTGTGTCATCGGCCACAGGGCCGGGCGCGCCGGCGCCGGTACGCGCGGGGCGCGTGCGCCGCCCGCGTGGTTCGTACGCCCAACCGGCGCACGCCTCCTGACGCCGCGCCCGCCGTCGCGGCAATCGGCCGAAACCGGCTGACGGGCCCGCGCCACGGCACACCCGCTCGCGTCCGGCCCGTCGACGCCGGGCGGTGCCCGTGGATAGGGTCGGGCCCCATGGCTGGCAGACCGCCGGGCGCACCGCCCCAGACGACTGCGACGAGGCCCGGCGCCGTCACGGCGTCCGGACCCGTGACGGCCCGGTTGCGCAGGAGGCTCCGCCGGGTCCGCCGAAGGCTGCGCACGGCCGGTGTCGACTACTTCCGCGGCGGCGCCGCCGACTGGCCGGTGCTCTGCGCGCTCGCCCTGCTCGTCCCGCTGCTGATCCTGCTCAACATCTGGGCCCCCGCCTGGGCCCCGCCCACCGCGCTGGTCCTGCCGATCCTGGCCGGCGCGCTGCTGCTGCGCCCCGGCAGCCTGGTGGTGCTGTACGCGCTGGCGGCGCTCGGCCTGTCCGCCGAGTCGGTGATCCACACCGGCCAGCGGGTGGCCAGCGAGAACCCCGAGGCCTACATCTACGGCGTCACCCCGGGCGCGGCCCTGGTGGTCGGGGCCGCCGGGGTGGGCGGCCTGCTGCTGGCCCAGTTCCGGGCCAGGGTCGGTGTGCCCTGGTGGGGCGGCTCGACCATGCTGTTCGACCTGCGCGAGCGGCTGCGGGTGCAGAGCCGGGTGCCGGAGCTGCCGGACGGCTGGCACGCCGACATGGCGCTGCGCCCGGCCGGCGGGCAGTCCTTCTCCGGGGACTTCGTGGTCGCCGCCCGCACCGGCCCGGGCCAGCGGCTGCTGGAGGTGGTCCTCGCGGACGTCTCCGGCAAGGGCATGGACGCCGGCTCCCGCGCGCTGCTGCTCTCCGGCGCCTTCGGCGGCCTGGTGGGCTCGCTGCCCGCGCACGACTTCCTGCCCGCCGCCAACGGCTACCTGCTGCGCCAGTCCTGGGAGGAGGGCTTCGCGACCGCCGTCCACCTGGTGCTGGACCTGGACACCGGCGAGTACGAGCTGCTGTCGGCCGGGCACCTGCCGGGGATGCAGCGGCTGGCGGGCGCCGGGCGCTGGGAGGTCAAGGAGGCCGAGGGCCCGCTGCTCGGGATCTACGACGGCGCGAAGTTCGACGGCGTGCGCGGCCGGCTGAACCGCGGCGACGTGCTGATGCTGTGCACCGACGGCATGGTCGAGGAGCCGGGCCGGGACCTCTCCGAGGGGATGGACCGGCTGATGGGGGAGGCGGACCGGCTGGTGCCCGGCAGCGGTCCGGGCGCGGGGGCCGGCGCGGCGTCCGCGCTGATCGAGACGGTGGCCCGGGACATCAACGACGACCGCGCGGTCCTGCTGCTCTGGCGCGACTGACGCCCCCTCGGCCAGGCCGTCCGTCACCGGACGGACCGGCACATGCCGCGGGCACGTGCTGTCAAGCCGGGCAGCCGATCTTCGGCCAAATCGGCCGCCCCGTCGGCTGACCGGACCTGCGGCTTCCGTTACCCGCCCCCGGCCGCCTTCCGGCCGCTCAGCGCCGCCCCGGCGACGATTCGTCAGAACGGCTCCGCTATCGTCCCGGTCGGCGGAAACTCGTCTCGCATCGCAGGATATCGGCGTTGGGCTGACTGTCAGACCTTTACGCAATCGGCACGGTCGACCACACTGAGTCCGGGCGGGACTGTTCAGGATTCGGGGGATGGGGGGCGTCACGTGCGGCACGGCAGACAACGTTCGACCGCGCCGGGCTCCCTCGCCGGTGGTGTGCCGGTCGATCCGCGATTCCGCCTCGGGACCGTCGGACAGGCCGGGGTCCGGCTTCGCAGGTGCCGCCGGGCGGCGGCACCACGCTATGAAACGAGGAAGTGAGTCCGGGTGGCACTCTCCGTCTCCGCGCTGGTCCTGTTCGCAATCCTGTGCATCATCTTCATCCGCAACAAGCAGTTGAAGATCGCGCACGGCATCATCGCCGCCCTGTTCGGCTTCATGCTGCACGAGACCACGGTCGCGGGCTCGATCAACTCCCTGCTGGCGAACCTCGCCCACAGCATCTCGGGCATTACCGGCGGCTGACCCGGCCGGGCCGTCCGCGAGCCCCGCGAGGGGATCACCGGCCGGCCCGTCTGGCCTCCCGCCAGCGGGCGAACAGCCCCCGGGGGCGGGCCGCCGCCCGGGCGGGGGCGCGCATCGGCGCGGGTGCCGCGGCACCCGCCGCGGCGGTCTGCCCCGACGCCGTCGGCTCGGCCGTCAACAGCACGAACAGCCGTGCCCAGCACAGCCGTTCGCCCCGCGGCCAGTCCATCGCGCGCAGCGCCGCCGACGCGGCCTCCGACACCTCGCCGTCGACCCGGACCTCGGCGACGTCGTCGCCCGCCTTCCCGCCCAGGAAGAGCTTCACCCCGACCGGCCCCGGCCCGGCCAGCTGCGGCCGCAGCGCGGGCGCGAGCGCGGGCAGCACCCGGTGCTCGGCGAGCCAGCCCGCCAGGTGCTCGTTGCCGAAGCCGAAGACCGCCGCCGGCCCCTGGACGGCGTGCCAGCCGGGGAGTTCCGCGTGGTCCGCGTGGTCGGCGTGCACGCCGCGCCCGTCCGTCAGCTCGGCCAGCACCGAGGCGGTGGTGGTCGCCCACATCTTCACCGCGTTGGCGAGCTTCTCCTCCTCGGTCTTGCCGAGGCCGGCCGCGCAGTCCCACACCACCGGGGCGTCCGCCCGGCCCAGGTGCAGCACGTAGCCGAGGTCGACGTGGCCGGCGCCGTCGTCCCCGGGGTGCTCGCGCACCGCCACCGCCGTCGTCCCCGGGCCGCGCACCACCTCGCCGTCGGCGGTGAACTCCTGCCCGAGGCGTGCCATCTCCCGGACGACACAGCGCTGTATGACGGCCAGCCGCTCCTGGGGACGCACCGGGACTCCTCCACCTCGGAGCGCGGCGGGTGAGCTCCCGCTCGAACTGCGCTCGAACGCCGCCGAGGCTATCGGCCCGGCAGCCAGGCGGGAAACCGTCCGGCCTCCCCGGTTCTCCGGTCGCGGAAATGTCTGGAATGCACCAGTTTGGGAAGCGGAATCGCCCCGTGGCCGCCGGCCGGGGCCCTGCCGCCCGCCTGGAGAGCCCGCATGACCCGCGCCACCACGCCCCCTCCGCTGCCCCTGACGGCTCCTCCGGCGCCCCTTCCGCCCCTCCTGGCGGGCCCGGACGGCTCCGGCCTGGCCGCCGAGATCGAGGCCTACCTCGCCTCGCTGCCCGCCCCCGCGCGCCACCCGGTGCCGTACGTCTGCCCCCACGGCACCGCCGTGCGGCCGTGGTCCGCCGGCCACCCGGCGCCCCGGGCCACCCTGCTCGACCGGGCGCTGCGCCGACCGCCCCGCCCGGTGCCGGTCAGCGCCGCCGACCACCTGCGGCTCGCCTCCCGCTACATCGGCGCCCACGGCTGGCTGCAGGGCGCGATGTGGGACGCGGGCGGCCGGGTCTGCCTGCTCGGCGCCCAGGCCGCCGTCCTCGCGCACGGCTACGGCACCCCGGCCACCGTGCGCACCGCCCGGGTCCAGCTGATGGAGGTGCTGCACGCGACCGGCCGCCCGGCGCGCTCCCCGGACGAGTACAACGACCGGCCCGCCACCCGGGAGTCCGACGTCCACCGGCTGCTCGACCGGGCCGCCGCCCGGGCCGCCCGGCTCGGACTCTGAACCGGCCCCCGCGGGGCCGGGAGGGCCGCCCGGAAACGCCGACGGCCCCGGTGCGTGGAGACGCACCGGGGCCGGGCCGATGAGCGGGCGACGAGAATCGAACTCGCGTGACTAGTTTGGAAGACTAGGGCTCTACCATTGAGCTACGCCCGCGCGATCCCCCGGTCGTTGCCGGCCGGAAGTTCGGGGGACAGCGTACCTGGTCCGGCCGCTTCCGTGCACACCGGATTCCTCGCGCGCTCCCTCGGACCGCCCCCGAATATGTCGGCGAGCCGCCAGGGCCCGACGTGTACGCTTCCTCTCGGCACCACGGGGTGTGGCGCAGTTTGGTAGCGCGTCCGCTTTGGGAGCGGAAGGCCGTCGGTTCGAATCCGGTCACCCCGACAGTGCGGCAGGGTCTCGTCCACCGTGGCGGGGCCCTGTTCTGTTCGGGCCCGACGGTGGCGCCTGGCGTCCGCCTTTCGTGGTACCGGTAGGATGGGGCGCTGGCGGTAGTCCCTGCGGTCTCAACCCAGGTCAACCGCACGAGGGCGAGGAGTCACTCTCACCGTCCACCCCCCCACGGGAGATGCAGCTCCAACCCTTCATCGCCCGTCTCGCCCGACCCACTCGCACGGCTTCGGCCGGCGGCCGGGAACGGCGGAGGCAACCTGACCGCAAGCCCATAGGAGACCTAACCGTGAAGAGCGCCGTCGAGACTCTGAACCCGACCCGGGTTCGACTCACCGTCGAGGTGCCCTTCGAGGAGCTCAAGCCCAGCCTCGACGCGGCGTACAAGAAGATCAACCAGCAGGTCACGGTTCCGGGCTTCCGCAAGGGCAAGATCCCGGCTCGCGTCATCGACCAGCGTTTCGGCCGCGGTGCCGTGCTGGAGGAGGCCGTCAACGACGCCCTGCCGCGCTTCTACACGCAGGCCGTCGACGAGGGCAAGATCGAGGTCCTCGGCCAGCCCGACATCACCAACATCGAGGGTGTCGAGAAGATCGCCGATGGCGGTGACCTGAAGTTCACCGCCGAGGTGGACATCCGTCCGGAGATCACCCTTCCGGACTTCGCCTCCATCGAGGTGACCGTCGACCCGATCGTCGTCTCCGACGAGGACATCGAGAAGTCCCTGGAGCAGCTGCGCGAGCGCTTCTCCTCGGTCAAGGACGTCGAGCGCGCCGCGGCCGCCGGCGACATCGTGGTCGTGGACCTGATCGCCAAGGTCGACGGTGAGGTGCCGGAGGACGGCACCGCCAACGGCGTCAGCTACGAGATCGGCTCGGGCCGCCTGATCGACGGCATCGACGACGCCGTGACCGGCCTGGAGGCCGGTGGCACCGCCACCTTCTCCACCGAGCTCAAGGGTGGCACCCAGGCGGGCCAGACCTCCGAGGTCACCGTCACCGTCACCGCCGTCCAGGAGAAGGAGCTGCCCGAGCTGGACGACGAGTTCGCCCAGCTGGCCAGCGAGTTCGACACCCTGGAGGCCCTGCGCGACGACTCCCGCAAGCGCCTGGAGCGCATGAAGGAGTACGACCAGGCCACCCAGGCCCAGGAGAAGGTGCTGGACGCCCTGCTCGGCCTGGTCGAGATCGAGTTCCCGGAGAAGCTCCTCAAGGACGAGGTCGAGACCCGCAAGCACAACCTGGAGCACCACCAGCTCCAGCCGATGGGCCTCGACATCGACAGCTACCTGGAGACCCAGGGCAAGACCCGCGAGGAGTGGGACGCCGAGATCGAGGAGCAGGCGAAGAAGGGCATCAAGACCCAGTTCGTCCTGGACCAGATCGTCGCCGACGAAGAGCTGGGTGTTAACCAGGAGGAGCTGACCGAGCACCTCATCCGCCGCGCCGCCGGCTCGGGTCTCACCCCGGACCAGTTCGCGCAGCAGGTCGTCCAGGGTGGCCAGGTGCCGCTGCTGGTCGGCGAGGTCGCCCGCGGCAAGGCGCTGGCCACCGTGGTCGAGGCCGCCAAGGTCGTCGACACCGAGGGCAACGAGGTCAACTTCGACGACGAGGACGAGACGGCCGAGACCGTCGAGGCCCCCGCCGCCGAGGAGACCGCCGCCGAGGAGAAGACCGAGGCCTGAGTGCCCCGGTAACCCCTGAGGTCTGCGACGGGCCCGGACGCCGTACGGTGTCCGGGCCCGTCGTCGTCCCCCGGGGCGGGCCCGACCCTGCGCTCACAGCGAACAGTTCTGCGTGAGGGATTCTGCGGCCCGGCCTGCGCGTTAGGGTCCTTGGACAGCACCAATCACACCGTGATACCCGGAAGCTGTGCGACACCGTGACGGCCGTGGAGCGACCGTCCAAATCGACTGAGCAGGTGGCTAAGTGACGTTCCCGCAGATGCAGATGCCTGGCCCGATGGCGCCGCACGCCGCCTCTGGTGACGTGCTCGGCGGCCTGGGCGACCAGGTGTACAACCGGCTGCTCAACGAGCGGATCATCTTCCTCGGCCAGCAGGTCGACGACGACATCGCCAACAAGATCACCGCCCAGCTGCTGCTGCTGGCCGCGGACCCGGAAAAGGACATCTTCCTTTACATCAACTCCCCGGGCGGTTCGATCTCGGCGGGCATGGCGATCTACGACACCATGCAGTACATCAAGAACGACGTCGTCACCATCGCGATGGGCATGGCGGCCTCGATGGGCCAGTTCCTGCTGACCGCCGGCGCCAAGGGCAAGCGCTTCTCGCTGCCGAACGCCAACATCCTGATGCACCAGCCCTCCGCCGGCCTCGGCGGCTCCGCCACCGACATCCGCATCCAGGCCGAGCAGCTGCTGCGCACCAAGAAGCGGATGTCCGAGCTGATCGCCTTCCACAGCGGCCAGTCCTTCGAGCAGATCACCAGGGACTCCGACCGCGACCGTTGGTTCACGCCGGAGGAGGCCCTGGAGTACGGCCTGATCGACGCGATCATGCACAGCGCCGCGGACGTCCCCGGCGGCGGCGGCACGGGCGCCTGAGCCTCGGCCCGGCCCACGAGACCACAGCCACAACGCCCCGGAGGACAAGAACCCCCATGAACATCCCCAGCCTGTCGGCCGCCCAGGCCCGCGTCGAGGACATGCGCGCCGAGGGTCGCTACATCGTCCCGCGCTTCGTCGAGCGCACCACGCAGGGCATCCGCGAGTACGACCCGTACGCCAAGCTGTTCGAGGAGCGCATCATCTTCCTCGGCTCGCAGGTCGACGACGTCTCGGCGAACGACATCATGGCGCAGCTGCTGTGCCTGGAGTCGATGGACCCGGACCGCGAGATCCAGATGTACATCAACTCGCCCGGCGGCTCGTTCACGGCCCTGACGGCCATCTACGACACCATGCAGTACGTGAAGCCGGACATCACCACGGTCTGCATGGGCCAGGCGGCCTCCGCCGCTGCCGTGCTGCTCGCCGCCGGCACCCCCGGCAAGCGGATGGCGCTGCCGAACGCCCGCATCCTGATCCACCAGCCGTACACCGAGACGGGCCGCGGCCAGGTGTCCGACCTGGAGATCCAGGCCAAGGAGATCTTCCGGATGCGCGAGCAGCTGGAGCAGATGCTCTCCAAGCACTCCAACAAGCCGGTGGAGCAGGTGCGCGAGGACATCGAGCGCGACAAGATCCTCACCGCCGAGGAGGCCCTGGAGTACGGCCTCGTCGACCAGATCATCTCCACCCGCAAGACCTCGCTGACCTCCTGAGGCCGGCACCCTCCGAGGCGGGGCGTGCATCCTGCGTGCGCGCCCCGCTCCGGTTCGTCGGCGGCCTCCGCAACGGCATCTGTTCGGTATCAATTCGCCCAGGGCGTAGGGCAGACCCGGCGAAGAGGACGGAATCAGGGGCCCGGCAGAGTACCGTCGGATAGCGAGACCGATCGCCGTCGGCGTTGACGGTCCACAGCACCAGGCCCCGGAACCCCTGCGGGGCCCCTGGCGAAGGGGAAGCACCTCGTGGCACGCATCGGAGACGGTGGCGACCTGCTCAAGTGCTCGTTCTGCGGCAAGTCGCAGAAGCAGGTGAAGAAGCTGATCGCCGGCCCAGGCGTGTACATCTGCGACGAGTGCATCGACCTGTGCAACGAGATCATCGAGGAGGAACTCGCCGAGACCTCCGAGGTGCGCTTCGAGGAGCTGCCGAAGCCGCGGGAGATCTACGAGTTCCTGGACCAGTACGTGGTCGGCCAGGACCTCGCCAAGAAGGCGCTGTCGGTGGCGGTCTACAACCACTACAAGCGCGTCCAGGCCGGCGAGGCGGGCCGCAGCGGCGGCAACGGCCGCGAGGACGCCATCGAGCTGGCCAAGTCCAACATCCTGCTGCTGGGCCCCACCGGCTCCGGCAAGACGCTGCTGGCGCAGACCCTGGCCCGGATGCTCAACGTGCCGTTCGCGATCGCGGACGCCACCGCGCTGACCGAGGCCGGGTACGTCGGCGAGGACGTCGAGAACATCCTGCTCAAGCTGATCCAGGCGGCCGACTACGACGTCAAGAAGGCCGAGACCGGGATCATCTACATCGACGAGATCGACAAGGTCGCGCGCAAGAGCGAGAACCCGTCGATCACCCGGGACGTCTCCGGCGAGGGCGTGCAGCAGGCGCTGCTGAAGATCCTGGAGGGCACCACCGCCTCGGTGCCGCCGCAGGGCGGGCGCAAGCACCCGCACCAGGAGTTCATCCAGATCGACACCACCAACGTGCTGTTCATCGTCGGCGGCGCGTTCGCCGGCCTGGAGCGGATCATCGAGGGCCGGGCCGGCGCCAAGGGCATCGGCTTCGGCGCCAACATCCGCTCCAAGCGGGAGTCGGACGCCAGCGACCACTTCCGCCAGGTGATGCCGGAGGACCTGGTGAAGTTCGGCATGATCCCCGAGTTCATCGGCCGGCTGCCGGTGATCACCAGCGTGCACAACCTGGACCGCGAGGCGCTCCTGCAGATCCTCACCGAGCCGAAGAACGCGCTGGTCAAGCAGTACCGCAAGCTCTTCGAACTGGACGGCGTGGAGCTGGAGTTCTCCCGGGACGCGCTGGAGGCGATCGCCGACCAGGCGATCCTGCGCGGCACCGGCGCGCGCGGCCTGCGGGCCATCATGGAGGAGGTGCTGATGTCCGTGATGTACGAGGTGCCCTCGCGTCAGGACGTCGCCCGCGTGGTGGTCACCGGGGACGTGGTCTCCAAGCACGCCATCCCCACCCTCGTCCCGCGCGACATGATCAAGCGCGAGCGGCGCGAGAAGAGCGCCTGACCCGCGCCCGCCGCATCCGAAAGGGCCCCGCACCGACCGGTGCGGGGCCCTTCGGCGTCTCCCGGTGCCCGGAGGGTCACCGGCGGTTCCCGGTGGACTACTTGGGGACCTCGGCGACCGCGCGCAGGTCGCGGGTGTCGGCGGCGAGCTTGTCCAGGTCCGGCTTGGCGCTCGGGTCGGCCACCGTCATGACCATCACCAGGCCGCTGCTGTCGGCCCAGGAGCAGATGCCCATCATGGTCCCGGCCTCGTTCTCGCCGCCGGTGACCACGGCGCACTCCATCGCGCCGCCCTTGGGGCCGGCGTCCACCACGCGCCGGTCGTTGAGCTTGCGGCCGGTGGAGGCCATGCCCTGGAACGCCTGGTCCAGTTCCTGCTTCGGCGCCAGGACCTTGCCGTAGCCGCCGAACACGACCAGCTGCGGCTCCGACTGCGCGTTCTGGTAGAGGGCGCCCACCCCGGTGGGGTTCCAGTTGCCGTCGCCCTTGCCGAAGCTGGAGGTGAGCCCCTTCTCCAGGGTGTCGGCGACCTGGGGGTCGTCGCTCTGGCGCAGGTCCTTGAACGTGGCCGGCAGGACGATCTTCTGGGTGCCCGCGTTGCTGGCGACGTCGTAGACGAAGTAGGCGAGCGTGCCGCCGCCCAGCAGCACGAAGGCGCCGACGACGCCGAGCACGGTCCAGAGCGTCCTGCGGGACTTGCGCGGCGGCGGCACCGGCGGGTAGGCGCCGTACCCCGGGTAGGCGCCCGGGTAGGCACCCGGCTCGCCGACCGGCGGGTAGCCGGGCGGCGGGCTCTGCGGCGGGATGCCGCCGTAGCCCGGCGGGGCCGGCGGGGGCGGCGGTGCGTCGTGTCCCGGCTGCGGCGGGGGGCCGTAGGGGTTCTGCTCGGTCACGCGAGGCCTCTCTGATGGCGATGCCCGGGTGCCGCCCGGCGCGGCCGGCGGCGGCGGGAACGTGGTGGTGACGTGTGGTGGCGCGGCGGGGCGGTGCCCGGGTTACCTGGCGACGACCATGGCGTCGCGGATCGCCCGGGTCCGGTCCGCGGCCTGGGCCGGGGTGAGGCCCTGGACGCCGCCGGTCAGGCTGATCTTGCTGAAGGTGATCCGGCCGGTGGTGGACTTGTCCGCCCACACGCAGACCGTGGGCCCGGCCTTGCCCGCGATGACGCCGGCCACGCCGCAGGCGAGCTTCGCCGAGGAGCTGTGGCCGTCCTGCGCCGGGAAGTCCGTCAGCGGCGTGGACCAGGTCAGCCCGCCGGTGTCCTTCCTCGAGTCGTCGATGATCTGGCCGGGGTCGTTGAGGTCCCCGTAGACGCCGACCACGGAGAGCGTGTCGAGCGCGTCGGAGCCCTTGCTGTAGCTGGCCGCCAGCACGGTGAGGTTCTTGCCGAACTTCGCCGCCTCGGGCTTGGCCGGGTCGACGGCCTCCTCCTTGGCCGACTTCTGGGTGTAGCCGTCCGGCAGCGACTGCGGCGCGGAGATCTTGTACCGGCCGCCCTGGTCGTCGCCGAGGAGCTTCCACGCGGCGAAGCCGCCGCCGCCCAGCACCAGCGCGCCCACGACCAGGCCGACCACCAGGCCGGTCCGGCCCTTCTTCGGCGGCGGCGGGTAGCCCGGCTGGCCGTACGGGGCCTGCGGCGGGTAGCCGTACGGGGGCTGCGGGGCGCCGTACGGCTGCTGCGGGGCACCGTAGGGCGGCTGGGGAGCGCCGTAGGGCTGGCCGTCCTGCGGCGGGTAGCCGTACTGGGGCGGCTGCGGCGGGGCGCCGTAGGGCGGCGGTGGCTGCGGCGGGCCGTACGGGGGCTGGCCCCCGTACGGCTGAGGCTGTCCCTGCGGTTGTCCCTGCGGATACTGCTGGCCCTGGCCGTACATCTGCGTCCGTGCTCCCCCGCCGCACCCGCGGCCTGTCGTCGTGTCGTCCCGGGGCCCGTGCGGACACCGGACGAGTGCCCGGGAACGGTACCGTACGGTGTCCGCCACCGAGCCGATCGGGCGGGTCGCGTCCGCGCGGGGAAAGCGGTTCGTAACACGTGCCCGCGGTTACGTAAACTGTGCGTCGTGACCGACACGACGAACCAGCACCCCGTGAGCACCTTTGCCGGGGACGAAGCAGCAACTCTCCCGACGACCTACACCCCCGCGGACGTAGAGGGCGAGCTGTACGAGCGCTGGGTAGAGCGTGGCTACTTCACCGCGGACGCCAAGAGCGACAAGCCCCCGTTCACCATCGTCATCCCCCCGCCGAACGTGACCGGCAGCCTGCACCTGGGCCACGCCTTCGAGCACACGCTGATCGACGCGCTGGTCCGCCGCAAGCGGATGCAGGGCTACGAGGCGCTGTGGCAGCCCGGGATGGACCACGCCGGCATCGCCACCCAGAACGTGGTCGAGCGCGAGCTCGCCAAGGAGGGCAAGTCCCGCCACGACCTGGGCCGGGAGGCCTTCGTCGAGCGCGTCTGGAAGTGGAAGGCGGAGTCCGGCGGCCAGATCTCCGGCCAGATGCGCCGCCTGGGCGACGGCGTGGACTGGTCCCGCGAGCGGTTCACCATGGACGAGGGCCTGTCCCAGGCCGTCCAGACCATCTTCAAGAAGCTCTTCGACGACGAGCTGATCTACCGGGCCGAGCGCATCATCAACTGGTGCCCGCGCTGCCTGACCGCCATCTCGGACATCGAGGTGGAGTACCAGGACGACGACGGCGAGCTGGTCTCGATCCGCTACGGCGAGGGCGACGCCTCGATCGTCGTCGCCACCACCCGCGCCGAGACGATGCTGGGCGACACCGCGGTCGCCGTCCACCCGGACGACGAGCGCTACCGCCACCTGGTCGGCACCGAGATCGAGCTGCCGTTGACCGGCCGTCGGATCCCCGTGGTCGCCGACGCCCACGTCGACCCGGAGTTCGGCACCGGCGCCGTCAAGGTGACGCCCGCGCACGACCCGAACGACTTCGAGATCGGCCAGCGGCACGGCCTGCCCTCGGTCGCCGTCATGGACGAGCACGCGGTCATCACCGTGCACGGCCCGTTCCTCGGCCTGGACCGGCTGGAGGCCCGCTCGGCGATCGTCGCCGCGCTGCGCGCCGACGGCCGGATCGTCGCCGAGAAGCGCCCGTACGTCCACTCGGTCGGCCACTGCTCGCGCTGCAAGACCACCATCGAGCCGCGGCTGTCCATGCAGTGGTGGGTCAAGGTCGGCCCGCTCGCGAAGGCCGCCGGCGACGCGGTCCGCGACGGCAAGGTCAAGATCCACCCGCAGGAGATGGAGAAGCGCTACTTCGACTGGGTCGACAACCTGCACGACTGGTGCATCTCGCGCCAGCTGTGGTGGGGCCACCGCATCCCGGTCTGGTACGGCCCGAACGGCGAGGTCGTCTGCGTCGGCCCGGACGAGCAGCCGCCCACCGGCGAGGGCTGGCACCAGGACAACGACGTCCTGGACACCTGGTTCTCCTCCGGACTGTGGCCGTTCTCCACGCTCGGCTGGCCGGAGCAGACCGAGAGCCTGGCGAAGTTCTACCCGAACTCCGTCCTGGTCACCGGCTACGACATCCTGTTCTTCTGGGTCGCCCGGATGATGATGTTCGGCCTCTACGCGATGGACGGCACCCCGCCGTTCCACACCATCGCGCTGCACGGCATGGTCCGTGACCAGAACGGCAAGAAGATGTCGAAGTCCTTCGGCAACGTGGTCAACCCGCTGGACTGGATGGACAAGTACGGTTCGGACGCGCTGCGCTTCACGCTGGCGCGCGGTGCCAACCCGGGCGTCGACGTGCCGATCGGCGAGGACTGGGTCCAGGCGGCCCGCAACTTCGCCAACAAGATCTGGAACGCCACCCGCTTCGCGCTGATGAACGGCGCCACCGTCGAGGGCCCGCTGCCCGCGCCGGAGGAGCTGACCGCGACCGACCGCTGGATCCTGTCGCGCCTGAACAGCACCGTCGCCGAGGTGGACGGGCTGTACGAGGACTACCAGTTCTCCAAGCTGTCCGAGGCGCTGTACCACTTCGCCTGGGACGAGGTCTTCGACTGGTACGTCGAGCTCTCCAAGACCACCCTGGCCAAGGGCGGCCCGCAGGCCGACGCCGCGCGCCGGGTGCTCGGCGAGGTCCTGGACGTCACGCTGCGGCTGCTGCACCCGATCGTGCCCTTCGTCACCGACACCCTGTGGACCACGCTCACCGGTGCCGAGTCGCTGGTCATCGCCGACTGGCCGACGGACAGCGGTTACCGCGACGCCGAGGCCGAGGCCGAGATCGCCACGCTGCAGCAGGTGGTCACCGAGGTCCGCCGGTTCCGCTCGGACCAGGGCCTCAAGCCGGGCCAGCGCGTCCCGGCGGAGCTGGAGCTGGACGGCACCGTGCTGGCCGTCCACGAGGACGCGATCCGCTCGCTGCTGCGGCTGACCGTCCCCGAGGAGGGCTTCGCGGCCACCGCCTCGCTCCCGGTCGCCGGCGCCACCGTCGCGCTCGACCTCTCCGGCACCATCGACGTCGCGGCGGAGCGCAAGCGCCTCGCCAAGGACCTCGCGGCCGCCGAGAAGGAGAAGGCGCAGACCACGGCCAAGCTCGGCAACGAGGCGTTCCTCGCCAAGGCGCCGGACGAGGTGGTCGCCAAGATCCGGGGTCGCCAGGAGGCCGCCGAGGCCGACATCGCCCGGATCACCGCCCAGCTCGCGGCGCTGCCGCAGGGCTGAGCCCGCACCGGTCCGTGAGGGGCCGCACTCCGCGACGCGCGGGGTGCGGCCCCTCCGGCGTTTCCGGGCGGCTCGGCCGGGCCCGGCGGCGGTGTTCTTTTTGCTACGCCTAATAGCCCAGCAACATTGCTCCCTTCCGGCGAATATTCATCCTGGACCGGGTGAGGTCCTATTCCTTCCGAATTCATTCCGGTCTTGCCCGCGCGGGTTCGCGGAAGTTTGCAGGTCGGATGTGTACGGTGTGCACGGAGTTTCTGACGGGTGTTTCTGCTGAGCGTTCCTGCTGAGCCGACGGACGGGAGGGCATGGCGTGGTGGTGACCGAGGAATTGGCCGACGAACTTCCTGCCGAGGCGGTGGAGGAGGCCAAGGCCAGGGCGGCGACCCTGCTGCTGGCGTTCCGTCACGGCAACCAGCTCGCCTTCGACCACGAGCTGGACCTGCTCCTCGCCGAGCGCGCCGAGCGCGAGGTGACCACCCTGCTCGCCTGGATCGCCGCCGAGGCCGTCCGCAAGGCGTACGCGCCCGAGGTCGGCGACCGGGTGCTGCGGGCGATGGCCCGGCGAGCCCCGGCCGACAACGGCGCGGTCGAGGTGGACGAGGAGAGCGCGGACGCCGCCCGGCTGATCGAGGCGGTGGCCGCCGGCGAGGTGGCCGAGGTGCGCGGCCTGGTCGCCTCGACCGCCGACACCACCTTCCTGCTCGGCGGTCTTCTGCAGGGCGTCGCGATGATGCTGCCGCTGCTGCCCGAGGGCGAACTGGCCGAGATCACGGCCGAGTTGCGCCGCCGGCACGGCGGGCCCGCGGCACACGTCCCGGAGGCCCGGGCCGGGGTCTGAACCCCGGTCCGGGCCGGGGGCGTCACGGCATGGCGTGCAGGTGCGCGCCGATGGTGCCCGCGACCGGGTTGCCCGCCTTGGCGTCCCAGTTGGTCGACCAGGTCATCGCCCCGCCGATGCCCGGCCAGGTGGTGTCGGGCTTGTAGCTGCCGCAGTTGGTGCCGGCGGCCAGGCAGTCCAGCGCGTTGTCGACCACGCTCGGGCTGACGTACCCGCCGCCCGCCGCGCTGGTGGAGGCCGGCACCCCGAGCCCCACCTGGTCGGGCCGCAGCCCGCCCTTGAGCTGGATGCAGGCCAGCCCGGTGAGGAAGTCCTCGGTGCCCTGCGAGTAGACGTTGCCGTCGCAGCCGTTCATCGCACCGGAGTTGTAGTACTGCATGTTGACGATGGTGAGGATGTCCTTCACGTTCAGCGCCAGCTTGAAGTACTCCATGCCGGTCGACTGCATGTCGATGGTCTGCGGCGCCATGGTGAGGACGAACCCGCTGCCGCTCTTCGCCGCCAGCGAGTGCAGCGCCTGGCCCAGGTAGACGGAGTTGACGCCGTTCTCCAGGTCGATGTCGACCCCGTCGAAGCCGTAGCCCTGCATCAGCGCCCACGCGGTGCTCGCGAAGTTGGCCGCCGAGGTCGGGTCGCTCACCGACACCGTGCCGTTCTGCCCGCCGACCGAGAGCACCACCTTCTTGCCGGCCGCCCGCTTGGCCGCGATGTCGGCCTTGAACTGGGCGTCGGTGTAGCCGCCGAGGCGGGAGGAGAGGGCCGGGTCCAGGGTGAAGCCCAACCCGCCCGGTGTGGTGGTGGCGTCGGCGAAGGAGACCGCGATGATGTCGTACGCGGCCGGGACGTCGCTGATCCGCTGGACGGTGGCGCCGTTGTCGAAGTTCTGCCAGTAGCCGGTCAGGATGTGCTTGGGCAGGCCGGGCGGCTTGCCGGTCGAGGTGGCGGTCGGGCTTGCGGTGCCGGTGGCCGTGGGGGAGGGGCTGCCGGTGCCGGTGGGGCTCGGGGACGTGGTGGCGGTCGGGCTCTGGGAGGGCTGTGGGCCGCCCGGGCCGATCAGCGAGACGTCGTCGGCGAGGAAGGCGGGCTGCCCGTACCAGCCGTGCAGGTAGACGGTGACGCTGGTGGTGCCCGGGCCGGTGGTGAAGCCGGTGCTCAGCTGGGCCCAGCCGGAGGAGTTCGTCCAGGTGCCGGGGTCGGTGCCGCCGGTGCCGCGGGCGCCCAGGTAGACGTACGAGCCCTGGACCCAGGAGCTCAGCGTGTACGTCGAGGAGGGCTGCACGGCGACGGTCTGGGTGCACTCGCCGGTGTCGCCCGAGCCCGGGGTGGACTGCAGGGCGTAGCGGCCGGAGTGGACGGTCGTGCTCTGGACGGCGCCGTTGCCGCAGGACCAGCCGGACAGGGTGCCGGTCTCGAAGCCGCCGTTGGTGATCAGGTCGGGGTCGGCGGCGTGGGCACCGGTGCCGGTGGCGAGGGCGAGCCCGCTCAGGCCGAGGGCGACGGCGCAGGCCCCGGCGAGCAGGGTGTGGACGGCGCGCGGGCGCCGGTGTCGGGCAGGTGGCATGACTCCATCTCCTGTGGGGGAGGCCCGGCGGCGCGCCTGGGTGGTGGGGGTGGAGCGCCGTCCGGGGTGTCGATGGTGCGCGTGCGGGAGCTACCGACAACTCAAGTCCCTGTTGGGGAAGGAGACTTGACTCACAAGGTGGAGTAGACCAATCCGGCTGTCAAGAGGGCGCTAGGCGGCCGAAGGCCGTGCCCCGGAGTCGGCCGCCGCGCTGCCCGTCGCACCGGCGTCGGCTGTTCCGGCGCCGGCTGCTCCGGGCTCGGCCGGCTCGGCGACCGCGGCGGTGAGCGCGGCGATCCGCGCGGAGGCCAGGCCGTCGCCGTACGGGCTCGGGGTGGCCGCGAGCCGGGCGAGCCGCTCGGGGGTGTCGGCCAGCCAGGCCCGGGCGAGCTCGCCCAGGTCCTCGTCGGGGCCCACCAGCGCGGCGAAGCCCGCCGCCACCGCCTCCGGACGCTCGGTGGAGCGGCGCACCACCAGCAGCGGGCGGCCGAGCACGGTGCACTCCTCCTGCACGCCGCCGGAGTCGGAGACCAGCAGCGCGGCGTGGCCGGCCAGGCCCAGGAAGTCGGCGTACCCGACCGGCCCGGTGACGGCCAGGCGCTCCAGCAGGGCGTCCAGTGCGAAGCGTTCGACGGCGGCCCGGGTGCGCGGGTGCATCGGGAACAGCACCGGGGTGCCCGCCCGGGCGATCCGGTCCAGTTCGGCCAGCACGGCGCCCAGCGCCTCGGCGGTGTCGGTGTTCTCCGGGCGGTGCACGGTGGCCAGCACGTAGCCGTCCGGGCGCAGCCCGTGCGCGGCGAGCAGCGCGGCGCGGTCGGCCGCGGCCGGCAGCTGGCGGCGGACCACCTCGACGACGGTGTTGCCGGTGAGCGCGATCCGCTCCTCGGCGAGGGCCTCGGCGCGCAGGTTGGCGACGTTGTCCCCGGTGGCGGCGCAGAGCAGGTCGGAGACGTGGTCGACCATCACCCGGTTGTGCTCCTCGGGCATCGCCCGGTCGAAGCTGCGCAGCCCGGCCTCGACGTGCACCAGCGGGATCTCCCGGGCGTTGGCGGCCAGCGCCCCGGCGAGGGTGGCGTTGGTGTCGCCCTGGACGACCACGGCGGCGGGGCGGTCCTCGGCGAAGGCGGCGTCCAGCTGGCCGAGGGACTGGGCGATCTGGCCGGCCCGGGGGCGCCCGCCGACGCCGGTGAGCAGTTCGGGGCGGGGCAGGTCGAGGTCGCGCAGGAAGCGGCCGGACATCGCCTCGTCCCAGTGCTGGCCGGTGTGCACCAGGCGGGTGGCGTCGCCGAGTTCGTGGATCAGCGGGGCGAGCTTGACCAGTTCGGGGCGGGTGCCGAGGACGACGGCGACGCTGGCGGGGGGAAGGCACATGCTCATGGGGAGGCTCCGAGGGGGTGGGGCTGCTCAGGCTTCAGGTGCGGGGCTCAGCGCGGGACTCAGACGCGGGGCTCAAGGACCGAGGCTCAGGACTCAAGGGCGGTGGGGGCGCCGAGCGCGACCTTCTCGGCGTTGCGCCGGGTCTTGGCCCAGCCGTTGCGGCCGAGCAGCATCCGGGCGGCGGCCCGGGTGGCGACCACGAAGAGGTGGTAGGCGTAGAGCCAGATCAGGACGCCCCAGAGCAGTCCGGTGAGCCGGCTGCGGTCGGGGTGGACGAGCCGGCGGTAGGCGAAGCCCCAGAGCACCATCGGCAGGGTGGCGACCGCGAAGGCGAGCAGCATCCACGGGCCGAACCTGACGTGGAAGTCGGCGGTTTCGGCGGGGAAGAGCACCAGCCCGGCCGCGGTGATCCCGAGCGAGAGCGGGAACAGCAGGACCAGCAGCACGCAGACGACGGGCTGGAGGAAGGTGTACAGCACCTCGGCCTTGCCGGACCAGGTGTAGTAGGGGGAGCGCAGCACCCGGCCGGTGTAGCGCAGGCACTGCATGTTGCCCTGGGCCCAGCGGGTGCGCTGGGTGAGGAAGCGGCGCAGCGAGATCAGACCCTCCTGGGAGACCTGGGTCTCGGCGACGTGGGTGAGGCGCCAGCCGGCCAGGCGCAGGTCGAGGCCGGACTCGTAGTCCTCCAGCAGGGCGCGCTCGGGCCAGGGGCGGCCGGCCCGGCCCTCCTCGGCGGTGAGCGAGTCGAGGGCGGTGAGGCGGACGAACTGGCCGTTCCCGCCGAGGCCGACGCTGCCGGTGCGGCGGCGCAGCAGCTGCATGCCGGCGTTGTTGGCCTGGAACTCGATGTCCTGCATCCGGACCAGGGCGCGGGCGAACGCGTTGGCGGTGCGGCCGCGGCCGGGCAGCGGGAGTTCGTCGTCGGCGTTGCGCATCCGCACGCCGATCTGGACGGCGCCGGTGTCGGGGCGGCCGAGCGCCTTGTCGTTGCAGACCTGGGGGAGGGTGCCGGGGTCGAGCCGTCCGTCGGCGTCGACGACGCCGATCACCACGCGGGAGCGGTCGGTGTCCTCGGGCAGCCAGGCGGTGATCTCGCGGTAGGCGGCGTTGAGGGCGGCGCCCTTGCCGATCCGGGCGTGCGGGCGGCGGCGCTGGACGAGGTGGACGCGGTCGTCGTGGGCCGCGGCGGCGAGGACGAGGTCGCGGGTGGCGTCCTCGCTGTCGTCGTCGATCACCCACAGGTGGGCCCCGGGCGCGCTGTCGCGCAGGCCGGCCAGGGTCTGGGTGACCACGGCCTCCTCGTCGCGGCAGGGGATCACCAGGTGCCACTGGAAGGCGGCCGGGTCGCCGGGCTCGGCGGGCCGGTTGTGCCGGAAGGCGTGCCGGGAGCCGGCCCAGTACAGGAGGAAGCGTCCGAAGACGAAGGCCATGTAGCCGACGAGTGCCAGTGAGACCAGTCCGGCGAACCAGACGACGGCGTCCTGGCGGAGCACGATCCAGTCGTGCAGAGCGTCGGGCATGGCGTGGTGCTCCTCGTGATCAAAGGCGGTCCGGCTCCAGGGGGTGCGAATCGATGCTCCGTTGCGGTTCAAACTCGCCAAAGAGATAGTAAAGGGGGCAAATTGGAAACCCCGACCAAAGTGGTCGTTCTCACCCCGTGAGGACGGCCCGCCAACCCTCCGTAGACTGTGGTCGTGAGCGACAAGGCCGACCCGAACCCGTACACCCTCCGCCCCGCCGACGGCGACACCGACGACACCCTGCGCGATGTCGAGGTGGAGCTCTCCAAGCGCTGGCCGGAGAACAAGCTGGAGCCCTCGCTCGACCGGATCGAGGCGCTGATGGACATCCTGGGCCAGCCCCAGCGGTCCTTCCCCTCCATCCACATCACCGGGACCAACGGCAAGACCTCCACCGCCCGGATGATCGAGCAGCTGCTCAACACCTTCGAACTGCGCACGGGCCGCTACACCAGCCCGCACGTGGAGAGCGTCACCGAGCGGATCACCCTCGACGGCGCCCCGATCACCCCCGAGCGCTTCGTCGAGGTCTACCGCGACATCGAGCCGTACGTGCAGATGGTCGACGCGGCGCAGCCGGTGCCGATGTCCTTCTTCGAGGTGCTGACCGGCATGGCCTACGCCGCCTTCGCCGACGCCCCCGTGGACGTCGCCGTGGTCGAGGTCGGCATGGGCGGCTCCTGGGACGCCACCAACGTCATCGACGCCGCCGTCGCCGTGATCACCCCGATCGGGCTGGACCACACCGACAAGCTCGGCGAGACCACCGGCGAGATCGCGGTCGAGAAGTCCGGGATCATCAAGTCCGGAGCCGTCGCCGTCGTCGCCCAGCAGCAGCTGGACGCCGCCCAGAACATCCTGCGGCGCGCCGTCGAGGTCGACGCCACGGTGGCCCGCGAGGGCATGGAGTTCGGCGTGATCCGCCGTGAGCTCGGCGTCGGCGGCCAGCTGGTGACGCTGCGCGGGCTCGGCGGCGAGGAGTACGAGGACGTCTTCATCCCGCTGCACGGCGAGCACCAGGCGCACAACGCGGTGCTGGCGCTGGCCGCGGTCGAGGCCTTCTTCGGCGTCGGCGGCGCCCGCGGCGGGCAGCTCGACGTGGACAAGGTCCGCCAGGCCTTCTCCGGCGTCTCCTCGCCCGGCCGCCTGGAGGTCGTCCGCCGCAGTCCCACGATCATCCTGGACGCCGCGCACAACCCGCACGGCGCCCGCGCCACCGTCGCCGCCCTCGGCGAGTCCTTCGGCTTCACCCGGCTCGTCGGCGTGATCGGCACCTCCGGGGACAAGGACGTGGCCGGCGTGCTGGAGGCCTTCGAGCCGATCCTCGCCGAGGTCGTCATCACCCAGAACTCCACCCACCGCGCGATGGACGTCGACGAGTTGGCGGCGCTGGCCGTCGACATCTTCGGCGAGGACCGCGTCCAGGTCGAGCCCCGGCTCGACGACGCCATCGCGGCCGCCGTCACCCTCGCCGAGGAGGAGGGCGACCTCGGCGGTGCCGGGGTGCTGGTCACCGGTTCGGTCATCACGGTGGGCGAGGCCCGCCTGCTGCTCGGGAGGAAGTGACATGAGGACCCTCTGCTCCTCGACCCTGATCGGCGAGGCGCTCCTGGCCATGTTCGCCGCGCTGGTCGCGATGCAGCTGTCCAGCGTCTCCACGGCCACGATCTGGATCGTCACCGGGATCGTCATGGCGCTGTGCATCGCGCTCTGCGGCATGATCAACCGCCCCGGTGCGGTGGCCGTCGGCTGGGCGCTGCAGATCGGACTGATCGCCAGCGGCTTCATCCTGCCGACCATGTTCGGCCTCGGTGTGGTCTTCGCCGGCCTGTGGTGGTGCTCGGTGCACTACGGCCGCAAGGTGGACGAGTTCAAGGCCGCCCGGGCCGCCGCCGAGGCGGCCGCCGTACCGGTCTAGGGCCCGGACCGGCGGGCCGACACGCCGCACACGCAAGGTAATCTCTGCCGTGTCGGCTCCCGCCCGTCGGCCCGACTGCCTTGCCGTACCGAATCCCCAGGAGACGCACCGTGTCCCAGCGCACTCTCGTCCTGCTCAAGCCCGACGCCGTCCAGCGTGGCCTGGCCGGCGAGATCATCAGCCGCATCGAGCGCAAGGCCGGCTGGCGGCTCACCGCCGTCGAGCTGCGCACCTTCGACCGGGCGACGCTGGAGCAGCACTACGCGGAGCACGTCGGCCGCCCGTTCTACGAGCCGCTGCTGGAGTTCATGACCTCCGGCCCGTCGATCGCGCTGATCGTCGAGGGCGAGGAGGTCGTCCGCGGCATCCGGATGCTGGCCGGTGCGACCAACCCGCTGGAGGCCGGGGCCGGCACCATCCGCGGCGACTACGCGACGATCACCCGCGAGAACCTGATCCACGCCTCGGACTCCCCGGAGTCGGCCGAGCGCGAGATCAAGATCTTCTTCCCGGCGCACGCCTGAGTCCAGCCGGGCGACACGCCCGAGGGACCTTGGCACTGCCCCGGTCGGGACCATTGGCCCGGCCGGGGCACTTTTATCGTGAAATAAGCAACCAGAGGTGCCGACACGGCGTCCCAATGCCCGGAGAAGCGAACACGCTCCGGACAATGGACGGTATGCCCCGCATCGACGTCCGTACCGCGCCGCGTGACTACGATGGACGCGACTCAAGGGCCCGGTAAGGCAGCTCAGCTGGCTCCGCCCGAGCGTGGGCGCGCTCTCGTCCAACCCCCATGAACTCCGAGCCCGGGAAGGCAACCACACCCCATGGCGAGCAACCTGTCGTTCATCGGCCGCGACTTGGCGATCGACCTTGGAACTGCCAACACGCTGGTGTACGTCAGGGGCAAGGGGATCGTCCTCAACGAGCCGTCCGTCGTCGCGGTGAACACCAACACCGGCGGCATCCTGGCGGTCGGTGCCGAGGCGAAGAAGATGATCGGCCGGACGCCGGGCAACATCGTCGCCATCCGCCCGCTCAAGGACGGCGTGATCGCCGACTTCGAGATCACCGAGCGGATGCTCCGCTACTTCATCCTCAAGATCCACCGCCGCCGCTACCTCGCCCGCCCCCGGGTCGTGGTCTGCGTGCCCTCCGGCATCACCGGGGTCGAGCGCCGCGCCGTGATCGAGGCCTCCTCGCAGGCCGGCGCCCGCCAGGTGCACATCATCGAGGAGCCGATGGCCGCCGCCATCGGCGCCGGGCTGCCCGTCCACGAGGCCACCGGCAACATGGTCGTCGACATCGGCGGCGGCACCACCGAGGTCGCGGTCATCTCCCTCGGCGGCATCGTCACCGCCCAGTCCATCCGGGTCGCCGGCGACGAGCTGGACAACGCGATCGTCCAGCACATCAAGAAGGAGTACTCGCTGCTCCTCGGCGAGCGCAGCGCCGAGCAGATCAAGATGAGCATCGGCAGCGCCTTCGGCCTGGAGGGCGAGAAGGACGAGCACGCCGAGATCCGCGGCCGCGACCTGGTCAGCGGCCTGCCCAAGACCGTGGTCATCTCCGCCGCCGAGGTCCGCGAGGCCATCGACGAGCCGGTCAACTCGATCATCGACGCCGTGAAGACCACCCTCGACCAGTGCCCGCCCGAGCTGGCCGGCGACGTGATGGACCGCGGCATCGTGCTCACCGGCGGCGGCGCCCTGCTGCGCGGCCTCGACGAGCGGCTGCGCCGCGAGACCGGCATGCCGATCCACATCGCCGAGAACCCGCTCGACTCGGTCGCGCTCGGCTCCGGCAAGTGCGTCGAGGAGTTCGAGGCGCTCCAGCAGGTACTGGACGCCTCCCCGCGCCGTTAGCACCACCGAGAACATCCGACACTCAACTGAACGGGCTGCCGCCCGGGCCCCACAGCCCGGGCGGCCGACCAGGTACGAAGGGGCAGTACCAGCACCGTGAGGGACACACGAGAGAGCCGGCTGCTGCTCATCCTGCTGGTGGCCGTAGCCTTCGCACTCGTCACCGTGGACATCAAGGGCGGTGAGAGCTCCCCCCTCGGCGGTGCCCGACACGCCGCCGCCAGCATCCTCGGCCCGGTCGAGCGCGGCGCCGCCACCGTCGTCGACCCGGTCGCCGACACCGTCCGGGCCTTCCGCGACGCCGCGTCCAACAACGGCCGCACCGACGAGCTCGCCCGCGAGAACACCGAACTGCGGCAGAAGCTCGCCTCCTCCGACATGGCCACCGGGCGCACCAAGCAGCTCGACGACCTGCTGCGCACCGCCGGCGCCGGCGGCTACACCGTCAAGGCCGCCCAGGTCATCGCGATCGGCCCGGCCCAGGGCTTCTCCTGGACCATCACCATCGACTCCGGCAGCGACGACGGCCTCACCCGCGACATGACGGTGATCAACGGTCAGGGCCTGGTCGGCCGGATCACCACCGTCGCCCCGACCACCGCCACCGTGCTGCTCGCCTCCGACCCCGGCTTCTCGGCCGGCACCCGGCTGGAGGCCAGCGGCGAGATCGGCTTCGCCTCCGGCGGCGGCACCAGCCCGATGAAGGTCTCGCTGCTCAACGGCAAGGCCCAGGTCAAGGCCGGCGACCGGCTGGTCACCTTCGGCTCGCAGAGCGGCCGCCCGTTCGTGCCCGGCGTGCCGGTCGGCAAGGTCGTCGAGGTCGAGGCCACCCCGGGCCAGCTGACCAAGACCGTCCTGGTCGAGCCCTTCGTCCAGTTCACCCGGCTGGACCTGGTCGGCGTGGTGGTCGTGCCGCCGCGCGCCGACCCGCGCGACGCCGTCCTGCCGCCGGCCCCCGCCCAGGGACAGGCCGCCCAGACCCCGGCCGCGCCCGCCGCCCCGCCCGCCAAGCCCACTGGGGGGAACTGAGCCATGCGCCTCGCCCGCATCCCCGTCTCCGCCGGCCTGATCCTGCTCGGCCTGATCCTCCAGGTCAGCGTCTTCGGCCGGCTCCAGCTCCCGGGGGCCACCCCGGACATACTGCTGCTCGTCGTGGTCGGCCTGGCCCTGGTCTACGGGCCGTCCGGCGGCTGCGTGGTCGGCTTCTCGGCCGGCCTGCTCGCCGACCTCGCGCCGCCCTCCGACCACGCGATCGGCCGCTACGCGCTGGTGCTCTGCCTGATGGGCTACGCCGCCGGGCTGCTGCGCCCGGACCACGGCCGCCAGCGGTCGGTGTCCGGCGCGCTGATGGTGGTGGCCGCCGCGGCCGTCGCCTCCACCCTGCTGTACGCGATGGTCGGCGCCCTGGTCGGCGACACCGCGGCCCGGCACGTCGGCCTCGGCGGCCTGGTGGTCAGCGCCCTGCTGTACGACGTGCTGCTGGCGCCGTTCGTGGTGCCGCTGGTGATGCTGGTCGGCCGCCGCTTCGGGCGCGACCCGGTGACCGCGGCCGCCGATGACGACGAGGGCGGCTCCGGTCTGGGCACGCTGGCCCGCTACCGCACCACGCGCGAGTCCTCGGCCGGCCCGTCCTACAAGAAGCGGCGCATGCCCGGCTTCGCCCGGCGCCCGTAACCGGCCCGGCCCCCGACCTCCCGACTTCCCGCATCCTGGAGCGCACGAGACGTGAGCAACATCCCCGAGACCGGCCGTACCCGGCGGGTGACGATCCGTCTGGTGGTGCTGCAGATCCTGGTCCTGTCGCTGCTCGCCACCCTCGGCGGACGGCTGTGGTACCTGCAGATCCGCAACGCCAGCGTCTACACCGCCAAGGCGACCGGCAACCACATCCGCGAGGTGGTCGAACCGGCCGTCCGCGGCGAGATCCTGGACGCCTCCGGGCGGATCCTGGCCGGCAACGAGGCCCGGCTGGTGGTCTCGGTCAGCCGCACCTCGCTGCTGCAGCAGAAGGACGGCGGCAAGGCGGTGCTCGGCCGGCTGGCCGAGGTGCTGGGGATGCCCGCCAAGGACGTGCAGGAGAAGACCCGGCTCTGCGACGCCAAGACCCCGCAGCCCTGCTGGAACGGCTCGCCCTACCAGCCGATCCCGGTCACCAAGGAGGCGACCACCCAGCAGGCGATGCAGATAATGGAACGCCGCGAGGACTTCCCCGGGGTCACCGCGCAGCCCACCGCCGTGCGCCGCTACACCGGCGCCGAGGGCGCCAACATGGCCCAGGTGCTTGGCTACCTCTCGCCGGTCACCGACGAGGAGGTCAGCAAGACCGCCTCCAAGTCCGGCCTGGACCGCTACCTGCCGGCCGACCAGATCGGCCGGGCCGGCCTGGAGTCGGTGTACGACCGCGACCTGCGCGGCACCGCCGGCATCACCCAGCTGGAGGTGGACAACCTCGGCCGGGTGATCGGCACCGCCGGCGCCGCCGCCCCGCAGACCGGCAACAACCTGGTCACCAGCATCGACGCCCGGGTGCAGAAGGTGGTCGAGGACAACCTCGGGCAGGCCATGGCCGACGCCCGGAAGACCTTCGACAAGGTCACCAACCGCAACTACGAGGCCGACTCCGGCGCCGCCGTGGTGATGGACGTCCACACCGGCCGGATCGTCGCGATGGCCAGCGCGCCGACCTACGACCCCAACCTCTGGGTGGGCGGCATCACCGGCAAGGACTACCAGTCGCTGACCAGCAAGGACTCCAACTTCCCGCTGCTGAACCGGGCCATACAGGGTCAGTCCGCCCCCGGCTCGACCTTCAAGGTCGTCTCCACCACCGCCGCCGTCGAGGCCGGCTACTCGCTGGACGGGACGTACGCGTGCCCGAAGAGCATGACCATCGGCGGCCGCGAGTTCAAGAACTTCGAGAGCGAGAACTTCGGCTCCATCTCCCTGGAGAAGGCGCTGGAGGTCTCCTGCGACACCGTCTTCTACGGCCTGGCGTACGACCAGTGGATGAAGGACGGCGGCATCAAGCCGAAGAAGGAGCCGGGCGACTGGTTCTTCAAGACCGCCCACCAGTTCGGCCTCGGCGCCAAGACCGGCATCGACCTGCCCAGCGAGGTCACCGGCCGGGTGCCGGACCGGCAGTGGAAGCAGTCCTTCTACGACAACAACAAGGACGCCTGGTGCGCGCAGGCGCAGAAGGGCGGCACCAGCTTCTCCGACCAGATCGCCAAGGAGAACTGCGTCGACGGCTACCAGATGCGTGCCGGTGACGCCGTCAACTTCGCGATCGGCCAGGGCGACACGCTCGTCACCCCGGTCCAGATGGCCCGGATCTACTCGGCGCTGGCCAACGGGGGCACCTTCTACCGGCCGACCATCGCCAAGGCGGTGATAAGCCCGAGCGGGGACCTCGTCCGCGAGATCGCCCCGCACGAGGACGGCAAGTTCCCCGGCTCCCAGAAGCTGCTGAGCTACATCGACCAGGCCACCGCGGGCGTCATCACCGGCGGTACCGCCGCCTGGAAGTTCGCCGGCGCCGGCTGGCCGCAGAACAAGATCGAGCTGCACGCCAAGACCGGCACCGCCGAGGTCGAGGGCAAGCAGACCACCTCCTGGCTGACCACGTACAGCAAGGACTACGCGGTCGTCATGACGATAAGCCAGGGCGGCACCGGCTCCGGCGGCTCCGGCGACGCCGTCCGCCGGATCTACCAGGCGCTGTACGGCGTCGACGACAAGGGCAACATCGACAACGGCAAGGCGCTGCTGCCCGCACCGCAGGCCGAACTGCCGAAGTTCAACCCGGACGGCACCGCGATCGTCAAGCCGGCGGCCTACACCGCCGACACCGGCAACACCGCCGACACCGTCGACCCGGCGCAGGCCCTCGCGGGCCCGGGCCTCCTGGCGTCGCCGGAGCAGGCGCAGGGCGTGCCCGGACCGGCGCCGGCCTTCCTGGAACAGGTGCCGGGCGAGCCCGCCCCGGCCTCGGCGTTCCTGGACCCGGCGCAGCCGAAGGACCGGCCCGCCCCGGGCACCGCGGCCGACGCCGCACTCGAACCGAACCGCGGCCCGGGAAGGGGGCGGGCATGACCTCCTACGGCTCCTACCGGCAGCTGCGGCTGAGCCCGCAGCGCAGCGGGGTCTCCAAGGCCCTGGCCAAGGACTCGCCGCTGTGGCGGCTGGACTGGATACTGCTGCTCGCCGCGCTGGCCCTGTCGCTCGGCAGCTCCCTGCTGGTCTGGTCGGCCACCCGAGGCCGGGACTCGCTCACCCACGGCGACCCGCAGTACTTCCTGTACCGGCACCTGACCAACCTGGTCGTCGGGCTGGTGCTGTGCTCGGTGGTGATAGGGATAGGGAGCCGGCGCTTCCGCACCCTCGTGCCGTTCCTGTACATCGGCGTGATCCTGATGCTGCTCGCCACGCTCAGCCCGCTGGGCTCGACCATCAACGGCGCGCACTCCTGGATCCAGCTGGGCGGCGGCTTCTCCATCCAGCCCGCCGAGTTCGCGAAGCTGGGGATCGTGCTGGCGATGGCGGTCGTGCTCTCCGACCAGGTGGACGCGGGGGAGCGGGAGTACCCCTCGCACCGGGCGGTGTTCCGCGGCCTGGTCTGGGCCTTCCTGCCGATGTGCGTCGTGCTGCTGATGCCGGACGCCGGCTCGGTGATGGTGATGGCCGCGATCGTGCTGGGCATCCTGCTCGGCTCGGGGGCGGCCAACCGCTGGGTGCTCGGGCTGCTGGTGGCGGGCACCGTCGGGTGCGTGGCGATCTGGAAGCTCGGGGTGCTGAGCAAGTACCAGATCGACCGCTTCGCGGCCTTCGCCAACCCGCAGCTGGACCCCTCCGGCGTCGGCTACAACACCGCGCAGGCCCGGATCGCGATCGGCTCGGGCGGGCTGACCGGCAAGGGTCTGTTCCACGGGACGCAGACCACCGGGCAGTTCGTGCCGGAGCAGCAGACCGACTTCGTGTTCACGGTGGCCGGTGAGGAGCTGGGCTTCGTCGGGGCGCTGGCGATCATCCTGCTGGTCGGCGTGGTGCTGTGGCGGGCCTGCCGGATCGCCCGGCAGGCGACCGACCTGTACGGGACGATCGTGGCCGCGGGGATCATCGCCTGGTTCTCCTTCCAGGCCTTCGAGAACATCGGGATGTGCCTGGGCATCATGCCGGTGGCGGGCATCCCGCTGCCGTTCGTCTCCTACGGGGGGTCGTCGATGTTCGCGGTCTGGATCGCGATCGGGCTGCTCCAGGCGGTCCGCAGCCAGCGGCCGATAGCGGCCTGAGCGGACCGTTCGCGCGTCCGTGCGTCCATTGAGGGCCGGCCCGAGGATCTCTCGGGTCGGCCCTCGGTGGTTCTCAACCAGGTTCTGCGGGTGGGTAGTTGTTGCCCGCTTGCGCCTGGCCCGGATCTCGGTCAGAGCAGGCAGTCGACGGCGGTGAGTGCCGCGCGGACCTGGTGGGCCAGCTGCTCCTGGACCGGCACCCAGCGGGCGCCGAAGCGGTGGTGCAGCCGGCCCAGGCTCTCGGTGACGATGTCGCGGGCCCGGCTCCGGGCCGCCTCCACGGTCGGACCGCCGGTGTCCGCCAGCAGCCGCAGCACCGTCGACGCCACCCGCAGCGGGATCCGGGCCGCGACGATCTCGGCGGTGGTCACCCGGGACACCGTGAGCGGCTCGGCGCACCAGCGGGCCAGCCACTCCTCCGCCACCGACGGGCAGAACTCCAGGGTGAACCCGGCCGCGCGCACCAGTGCGCCGTGCGCCGCCCGGGTGTGCGCGGGCACGTGGGCCAGCAGCCCGGAGAGCTCCTCGGCGCGCTCGCGCAGCGTCCGGGCCGCGGCGCCGACCGCCCGGTCCGCCGCCGGGTGCGGACGGCCGTCGCCGACCGCGTCCACGGCCCACATCGGCACCTCCAGCACGGCCGTCACCCCGCCGTGCCGGCCGGCGTACGACCAGGTGGACAGCTCCGGCTCGTCCGGCAGCGCCCGTGACCGGCCCGCGCCGTCCGCCGAGGGCATCAGGTAGGTGCCGGGGAAGGGGCTGGCCCAGCCGACCGCGTCGAAGGGGTCGACGTCCAGCGGGATGCCGGCCCGGCGCACCGAGGAGGCGAAGAGCTCGGGCAGCCCGGGCACCGGAGCGGTCAGCTGGATGAAGGCGCCGCCGAAGTCCACCCCGTGCATCGAGCACTGCAGGAACGGGCGCAGCTCGTCGATCAGGCCGGTCAGCGCCAGGCTCTCGGGCATCGGGGGCCGGCCCGCGTCGGCGGCCGGCAGCAGTTCGGGCTGCTCCTCGAACGAGGGGCGGAAGAAGTGCTCGTAGTGCCGGCGGGCGGTGAGCGGCCCGTCCAGCCAGCCCGCGTTGAGCGCGGCGCCGTCCGGGTCCAGGCAGAGCAGCAGGTGCCAGGACAGGCCGGGCCGGGTGGGGCGTGCCAGCAGCACCTCGGCCAGCCGCAGGGCGCCGGCCGTGCCGATCGGCTCGTTGGGGTGCGGGCCGCCGACGACCAGCACCGTGCGCGGGCCCCGGTCGACGGACAGCAGCAGCAGCGGGCGCCCGGCCCGCGAGCGGCCCACCTCGCGCAGCCGGCACCGCTCCGGGTGGCGCAGCGCGAGCCGCCGGGCCGCGGCCTCGGCCTGGGCCGGCGCGGGGTAGCGGGCGGCCCGGCTGCCGAGGGGTCGGGGCGGGCGGACCCGCCGGTCGGTGTCGGTCATGGCTCTCCTAGGGCGTGACCGCGTGGCCGCGCGGCCGCCTGGCTCGTCGGGCCGCCGGGGCGCGCTGGGGCGTCGACGGACGCTGCCTGCGGGGCCGGGGGCGGGGCCCCGCGCGCCGGGGACGGGTCGCCGGGGGGGGAGTCGGCGAGGGTTGAGCGTACGGCTCAACTCCCTTGTCCGGAAGGGGTGCAGGGGTCTCTGGCGGGGCCCTGTCAGTACCGCATGGGTGGTCCGGGCATGTCAACGGCGGACGGCGCCGGGCGGCGGGCGCGCACTGCGCGTGCCGGGGCGGGCCCTACCGGGGCGGCCGCGCCGGAGCGCGGGCGGGTGCCCGGGCCGGGCGTCGGTGAGCCCGGGGGTGAGCCAGCGGGCCTTTCCCCGGATTGGGCTACCCTTGAGGGTCACCCCTCCCCGCCGTCGCCTGCCGATGCGCGCGGCACCGAATCACGTCGTAAGGGTTCCTAGTACATGACTGTCGAATCGGTCTTCCCACGCCTGGAGGCCCTCCTCCCGCACGTCCAGAAGCCGATCCAGTACGTCGGCGGCGAGCTCAACTCGACCGTCAAGGACTGGGACGCCTGCGACGTCCGCTGGGCGCTGATGTACCCCGACGCCTACGAGGTCGGCCTGCCCAACCAGGGCGTCATGATCCTCTACGAGGTGCTCAACGAGCGCGAGGGCGTGCTCGCCGAGCGCACCTACAGCGTCTGGCCGGACCTCGAAGCGCTGATGCGCGAGCACGACGTCCCGCAGTTCACCGTGGACGCGCACCGCCCGGTGAAGGCCTTCGACGTGTTCGGCCTGTCGTTCTCCACCGAGCTCGGCTACACCAACATGCTGACCGCGCTCGACCTGGCCGGCATCCCGCTGGAGGCCAAGGACCGCACCGACGAGGACCCGATCGTCCTGGCCGGCGGCCACGCCGCGTTCAACCCCGAGCCGATCGCGGACTTCATCGACTGCGCGGTGGTCGGCGACGGCGAGCAGGCCGTGCTCGACATCACCGAGCTCGTCCGCGGCTGGAAGGCCGAGGGCCGCCCGGGCGGACGCGACGAGCTGCTGCTGCGCCTCGCCCGTACCGGCGGGGTGTACGTGCCGAAGTTCTACGACGTGGAGTACCTGGCCGACGGCCGGATCGGCCGCGTCGTGCCGAACGCCCCGGGCGTGCCGTGGCGGGTGTCCAAGCACACCGTGATGGACCTCGACGAGTGGCCCTACCCGAAGCAGCCGCTCGTCCCGCTCGCGGAGACCGTGCACGAGCGGATGTCCGTGGAGATCTTCCGCGGCTGCACCCGCGGCTGCCGCTTCTGCCAGGCCGGCATGATCACGCGCCCCGTGCGGGAGCGAAGCATCACCGGCATCGGCGAGATGGTGGAGCGCGGGCTGAAGGCGACCGGTTTCGAGGAGGTGGGCCTGCTCTCGCTGTCCAGCGCCGACCACACCGAGATCGGGGACATCGCCAAGGGCCTGGCCGACCGCTACAGCGACGACAAGATCGGCCTGTCGCTGCCGTCCACCCGTGTCGACGCCTTCAACATCGACCTCGCCAACGAGCTGTCCCGCAACGGCCGCCGCTCGGGCCTCACCTTCGCCCCCGAGGGCGGCAGCGAGCGCATGCGCAAGGTGATCAACAAGATGGTGTCGGAGGAGGACCTGATCCGCACCGTCGCCACCGCCTACGGCAACGGCTGGCGCCAGGTGAAGCTGTACTTCATGTGCGGCCTGCCCACCGAGACCGACGAGGACGTGCTCCAGATCGGCGCGATGGCGAAGAACGTCATCCAGAAGGGCCGTGAGGTCACCGGCCAGAACGACATCCGCTGCACCGTCTCCATCGGCGGCTTCGTGCCCAAGCCGCACACCCCGTTCCAGTGGGCCCCGCAGCTGTCCGCCGAGGCCACCGACGCCCGGCTGGCCAAGCTGCGCGACTCGATCCGCGGCGACCGCAAGTACGGCAAGAACATCGGCTACCGCTACCACGACGGCAAGCCCGGCATCGTCGAGGGCCTGCTGTCCCGCGGCGACCGCCGCATCGGCGCCGTCATCCGCGCCGTCTACGAGGACGGCGGCCGCTTCGACGGCTGGCGCGAGCACTTCTCCTACGACCGCTGGATGGCCTCCGCCGAGAAGGGCCTGGCCGGCACCGGCGTCGACGTCGACTGGTACACCACCCGCGAGCGCACCTACGAGGAGGTGCTGCCCTGGGACCACCTGGACAGCGGCCTCGACAAGGACTGGCTCTGGGAGGACTGGCAGGACGCCCTGGAGGAGGTCGAGGTCGACGACTGCCGTTGGACCCCGTGCTTCGACTGCGGCGTGTGCCCGCAGATGGACCTCAAGATCCAGATCGGTCCCACCGGGAAGAAGCTGCTGCCGCTGGCCGTGGTCAACGGGGCTGCCCCGCAAGGCTAGTTGACGGCGCGGGTGGCGCGGACCGGGCGGGTCCGGGACGCGTGACGTGCTCGAAGTGACGGATGGAGCCCTCCCCGGGAACCGGGGAGGGCTCCGTGCGTCGGGGGGCGGCTGACCAGGGGCGGGACGAGGGGGGTGGCGGGGCGCGTACCCTTTGAGGTGACAGAGTCCGGACAGCGGCGGCAGTCGTCGCGCCGGACGGGGACAACTGACTAAGGACTGAGCGACCCTGGCACGCCGTACGCCCGACGGTCCTCCGCCCGCGCCGACGGTGCAGCGGATCCGTCTCCGCTACACCAAGCGCGGCCGGCTCCGCTTCACCAGCCACCGCGACTTCCAGCGCGCTTTCGAGCGCGCCCTGCGCCGGTCCGCCGTGCCGATGGCCTATTCGGCCGGCTTCACCCCGCACCCGAAGGTGTCCTACGCCAACGCGGCCCCGACCGGGGTGGCGAGCGAGGCGGAGTACCTGGAGATCGGCCTGGCCGCCCTCCGTGACCCGGAGGAACTGCGGGCACAGCTGGACGAGTCGCTGCCGACCGGACTGGACGTGATCGACGCGGTCGAGGTCCGGACGCCGAACTTCGTGGAGCGCCTGGAGGCCTCCGAGTGGCTGCTCCGGCTGGACGGCGTCGAGCCGCAGGAGGCCGCCCGCGCGGTCGCGGTGTTCCTCGCCGCGGAGCGGGTCGAGGTCGAACGCGTGACCAAGAACGGCGTGCGGGTCTTCGACGCGCGCGGTCCGGTGGCGGCGCTCGAGATCGCCGCGCCGCAGGTCGTCGACGGTGCGGACACGGCGGCCGAAGCGGACCGCAATGTTCGGACCGGCCGTCCCTGTGCGATACTGCGCCTGGTAGTACGACACGCCACACCCGCCGTACGACCCGACGACGTATTGTCCGGTCTCCGTGTGACGGCCGACCTGGCGCCGCCGGTCCCCGCAGAGGTGACCAGGCTGGCGCAGGGGCCGCTCGACGAGGAGTCCGGCACGGTGACCGACCCGCTGGCGCTCGACCGCGCCGCGGCTCCGGCCGGCTGACAGCCGCCGGGGTTCGCGGGGCCGCGTCCGCCTGACGGGCGGAGGCCGGGTCCAGTGCCTCACTGGGCCCGACGGTCCTCCAGGTTCCCGCGGCTCCCCAGGGGAGCGAGCGTCGTCGCAGCACAGGCCGTCCACCTGAGGCCCGCCGACCACGAAGGTCGGTGGGCCCGGGAACCCCGTCCGGGAGCCACCCGGGGTTGGGGAACGGCGCAGCTTGGGAAAACCTCAGAAGACTGGTCAGACCAGAAGACTTTCGACACCCCGCCGAGCGGCGGGGCGCCGAGCGAGACTACGAGCCCCTGTGCGGCCTCGCGTCCGCGCGGCGGCACCGTGAAAGGGTCCGGCCCGAGCATCGTCGCGATGCCGGCCGGCCACGGGTGCCGTGCCGTGCCCGGATGTGGAGCCCGGGGGCCTGACGGGAGATCCACCCGCATGCTCGATAACACCGATCCGCAGCAGAACGCGGCGACGGAACAGAACGAGACCGCCGCGACCGGCGGCGAAGGCACCTCCGCGGCGCCGCCGCGCCGCCGTCGCCGTGCGGTGTCCCGCCCGGCGGGCACCCCGCAGGGCGCGGCCGCCGAGACGGCCGAGACGGTCGTCCCGGCCGAGGCGCCCGCCGCCGAGGCGCAGGCCGCACCGGCCGCCGAGCCGGTGGCCGAGAAGCCGGTCCGGGCCCGCCGGACCCGCAAGCGCGCCGAGGCTCCGGCCGGGACGCCGGAGACGACCCCGGTCGTGGTCACCGAGCCGGCCGCCGCCGAGGCGCCCGCCGTCGCGAAGACGAAGGCGAGTGCGAAGGCGACCGCGAAGCCGGTCGAGAAGGCCGCTGAGCCGGTGGCCGAGTCGGCCGCTGAGCCGGCCGCCGAGCCGGTGGCCGAGAAGCCGGTCCGGGCCCGCCGCACCCGCAAGCGCGCCGAGGCGCCCGCCGGTGCGCCGGCCGCCGCCGAGACCCCGGCCGAGGAGCCCGCTGCCGCCGCCCCGGTGGCCGAGGCCCCCGCCGCCGAGCCGGCTGCCGAGGAGGCCCCCGCCGCTCCGGCCCGCCGGCCCCGTCGCCGCCGCGTGGTCGAGGCCGCGCCGGTCGTCGAGACCCCCGTCGAGGAGCCCGCCGCCGCGGAGGAGCCCGTCGAGGAGGAGCCGGTCGAGGAGCCCGTGGCCGTCCAGCCCGCTCCGGCCGCCGAGCCGACCCACCGGGTGCGCCGCCGGGCGGTCCGCCCGTCCACCGCGATCTTCCAGGCTCCGGTGTTCCAGGAGCCCGCCGCCGCCCCGGCCCCCGCCGCGCAGCCGCAGACGCCGCAGCAGCCCGCCGCCGCCGCTCCGGCGCCGGTGGAGGCTCCGGCCGCCGCCGCGCAGCGCGAGGAGGACGAGTTCGAGTACAGCGGCGTCGGCCGCCGCCGCCGGGTGCGCACCTCGGTGCGGGTGCAGCCGCCGAGCCGTTCGAAGGCCGCCGAGCGGAAGGCCGCCGAGAAGGCGGAGCGGGCCGAGCGGGCCGAGAAGGCCAAGGTCATCGAGCGGGCGAAGGCCGCCGAGAAGGCGAAGCCGGTCGAGCGTGCCGTCGAGGTGCCGGTCGAGGCGCCCGTCGTCGAGGCCCCCGTCGCCGGTCCGGAGACCGAGGGCGAGTGGGAGGACGACCGTCCGTCGCGCCGCCGCCGTCGGGGCGGCCGCCGTCGTCGCCGTGGCGAGGCCGAGGAGTTCGAGGCCGAGGCCGTCGAGACCGGGCGGTCCGTCGTCGAGGAGCCGGCCGCGGACGTCGAGGAGGACGTCGAGGACGACGACGACCTGGCCGCCGGCCTGTCCTCGTCCCGCCGTCGTCGCCGTCGCCGCCGCCGCAGCGGTGAGGCCGGTGCCGTCGAGACCGCCGAGACCACCGAGGACGGGGTCCGCACGGTGGTGAAGGTGCGCGAGCCGCGCCGCCGTTCCACCGAGCCGTCCTTCGACCCGGACGAGGTGCAGTCCATCAAGGGCTCGACCCGTCTGGAGGCGAAGAAGCAGCGCCGCCGCGAGGGCCGCGAGCTGGGCCGCCGCCGGGTGCCGATCATCACCGAGGCCGAGTTCCTGGCCCGCCGCGAGTCGGTCGAGCGCGTCATGGTGGTGCGCCAGAACGGCCAGCGGACCCAGATCGGCGTCCTCGAGGACGGCGTGCTGGTCGAGCACTACGTCAACAAGGAGCAGGCCACCTCGTACGTCGGCAACGTCTACCTGGGCAAGGTCCAGAACGTGCTGCCGTCGATGGAGGCCGCCTTCGTCGACATCGGCAAGGGCCGCAACGCCGTGCTGTACGCCGGCGAGGTCAACTTCGGTGCGCTGGGCCACGGCGGCCCGCGCCGGATCGAGTCGGTGCTGAAGTCCGGCCAGTCCGTGCTGGTGCAGGTCTCCAAGGACCCGATCGGCCACAAGGGCGCCCGCCTGACCAGCCAGATCTCGCTGCCCGGCCGCTACCTGGTCTACGTGCCCGAGGGCTCGATGACCGGCATCTCGCGCAAGCTCCCCGAGAACGAGCGCGCCCGCCTGAAGCAGATCCTCAAGAAGATCGTCCCGGACGACGCGGGCGTCATCGTGCGCACCGCCGCCGAGGGCGCCTCCGAGGAGGAGCTGACCCGCGATGTCCAGCGACTGCAGCAGCAGTGGGAGGACATCCAGAAGAAGGCCGCGACCGGCAACGCCCCCGCGCTGCTGTACGGCGAGCCGGACATGACCGTCCGGGTCGTCCGCGACATCTTCAACGAGGACTTCACCAAGGTCATCGTCTCCGGCGACGAGGCGTGGAGCACCATCCACGACTACGTCTCCAACGTGGCCCCGGACCTCGCCGAGCGGCTCCAGCGGTGGACCTCCGAGGTGGACGTGTTCGCCACCTACCGGATCGACGAGCAGCTGATGAAGGCGCTGGACCGCAAGGTCTGGCTGCCCAGCGGCGGTTCGCTGGTGATCGACCGCACCGAGGCGATGGTCGTCATCGACGTCAACACCGGGAAGTTCGTCGGCCAGGGCGGCAACCTGGAGGAGACGGTCACCCGCAACAACATCGAGGCGGCCGAGGAGATCGTGCGCCAGCTGCGGCTGCGCGACCTCGGCGGCATCATCGTGATCGACTTCATCGACATGGTGCTGGAGTCCAACCGGGACCTGGTGCTGCGCCGCCTGCTGGAGTGCCTGGGCCGGGACCGGACCAAGCACCAGGTGGCCGAGGTCACCTCGCTGGGCCTGGTCCAGATGACCCGCAAGCGGGTCGGCCAGGGCCTGCTGGAGTCCTTCTCCGAGCCGTGCGTGCACTGCAACGGCCGCGGCGTGATCGTTCACATGGAGCAGCCGAGCGCCCACGTCCACACCCCGGCCGTGTCGGCCGAGGCGGCCGCGGGCAGCAGCAAGCGCCGTCGCCGGGGCAAGGGCGGGGCTGCCGCCGAGGAGCCGCAGGCCGTCGAGGCCACGGTGGCCGAGGTGCTCGTCGAGGGCGAGCCGGTGCGCGAGGAGATCGAGGGCCAGCTGGCCCTGGAGGTCCCGGGCGTCGAGGCGGAGGCCGTCGAGGAGGCCCCGGCCGCCCAGCCGGACCTGGTCGAGATCCCCGCCGCCCCGGCGGCTCCGGCCGGCCGCACCCGCCGCCGCGCGGTCCGCAAGGCGACGGCTCCGGCCGGTGCGCCGGGCGAGGCCGAGATCGTGGTGCTCCAGGCGCGGGCCGACGCGGCGCTGGAGGCGGCCCTGGAGGCCGCCAACACGGCCGCCCCGGCCGTGGTGACGCCCGAGGCCGTCGAGGCCGTGGAGGCCGTCGTCGAGGCGCCCGCGGAGGAGGCCCCGGCCGTCGAGACCGCGGAAGCCGTCGTCGAGGCTCCGGCGGAGGAGGCCCCGGCCGCCGAGGCCGAGGAGCCGGCCGCGGAGGAGGCTCCGGCGCCCAAGAAGCGGGCCGCCCGCAAGACCGCCGCGAAGAAGACCGCCGCCAAGAAGACGACCACGGCGGCCAAGAAGACCACCGCCCGCAAGACCGCGACCAAGCGGACGAGCGCGGCGGCCAAGAAGGCGGCGGCCGCCGAAGGTGATACGGCGGCCGAGTAGTGCCCACGCGCCCGGGGCGGGACCCTTCCCGCCCCGGGCCGTACGGGCCGGTTTGCCCCCCGGGCGGCCGGTCCGTATTCTTGACCCTCGGCGTGTCTACGCCACACGCTCCCGAGCACATCACCTTCCCGAAGCGCCGCGTTCGCGCGGCAGCGGGCGGGGAGAGGCCCCTGTGTCCGTACCCAGGCGGCTGGCGTCGGGAGTTCCGACCGAGTAAGGAAAGCAGGTACCGCATGTACGCGATCGTTCGCGCAGGCGGCCGCCAGCACAAGGTCGCCGTCGGCGACGTGCTGGAGATCGACCGTATCGAGGCCAAGCCGGGTGACTCGGTCGAGCTCTCGACCATCCTGATCGTCGACGGCGAAGCCGTCACGTCCGACCCGTGGGTCCTGGCCGGTGTGAAGACCCACGCCGAGGTCGTCGACCAGACCAAGGGCGACAAGATCGTCATCCTGCGCTACAAGAACAAGACCGGCTACCGCCGTCGCCAGGGTCACCGTCAGAAGCACACCGCGGTGCGCATCACCAGCATCGACTCGGTCAGCAAGTAAGGGGATAGCGAGATATGGCACACAAGAAGGGCGCAAGCTCTACCCGCAACGGCCGTGACTCGAACGCCCAGCGCCTCGGCGTGAAGCGCTTCGGCGGCCAGGTCGTCTCCGCCGGCGAGATCCTCGTGCGCCAGCGCGGCACCCACTTCCACCCGGGTGCGGGCGTCGGTCGCGGTGGCGACGACACCCTGTTCGCGCTGACCGCCGGTGCCGTGCAGTTCGGCACCCGCCGCGGCCGCAAGGTCGTCAACATCGTGGCCTCCGAGGCCTGAGTCACACCAGACTCACAGTGAAGGGTGGGCCGGAATGTTCCGGTCCACCCTTCATGCTTTACGCAGGTAGCAGCAGACTTTCGCACACTGGAGGCACACCATGACCACCTTCGTGGACCGCGTCGAACTTCACGTCGCCGCGGGTAACGGGGGCCACGGCTGCGCCTCCGTGCACCGGGAGAAGTTCAAGCCGCTCGGCGGCCCCGACGGCGGCAACGGCGGCGAGGGCGGCAGCGTCATCCTCACCGTCGACGCGCAGATCACCACCCTGCTCGAGTACCACCACTCGCCCAAGCGCAAGGCCACCAACGGCAAGCCCGGCGCGGGCGGCCACCGCACCGGCGCGGACGGCGGCGACCTCGTCCTGCTGGTGCCGGACGGCACCGTGGTGCTGGACCGCAACGGCGAGGTGCTGGCCGACCTGGTCGGGCACGGCACCAGCTTCGTCGCCGCCCAGGGCGGCCGCGGCGGCCTCGGCAACGCCGCGCTGTCCTCGGCCCGCCGCAAGGCGCCCGGCTTCGCGCTGCTCGGCGAGCCCGGCGAGGCCCGCGACATCGTGATGGAGCTCAAGTCCGTCGCCGACGTGGCCCTGGTCGGCTACCCGAGCGCCGGCAAGTCCTCGCTGATCTCGGTGCTCTCGGCGGCCAAGCCGAAGATCGCGGACTACCCGTTCACCACCCTGATCCCCAACCTCGGCGTGGTCACCGCCGGCGACACCGTCTACACCATCGCCGACGTGCCCGGCCTGATCCCCGGCGCCAGCCAGGGCCGCGGCCTGGGCCTGGAGTTCCTGCGGCACGTCGAGCGCTGCTCGGTGCTGGTGCACGTGCTGGACTGCGCCACCCTGGAGCCCGGCCGCGACCCGCTGACCGACCTGGAGACCATCGAGGCCGAGCTGTCCGAGTACGGCGGCCTGGAGGAGCGCCCGCGCCTGGTCGCGCTCAACAAGGTCGACGTGCCGGACGGCCAGGACATCGCCGACCTCACCCGGGAGTCCCTGGAGGAGCGCGGCTACAAGGTGTTCGAGGTCTCCGCCGCCTCCCGCAAGGGCCTGCGCGAGCTGAACTTCGCGCTGGCGCAGATCGTCGCCGAGGCGCGCGCCGCCAAGCCGGTCGAGGAGTCGACCCGGATCGTGCTGCGGCCCAAGGCCGTTGACGACGAGGGCTTCACCATCACCGAGGAGGACGGCGCCTACCGCATCCGCGGCACCAAGCCGGAGCGCTGGGTCCGCCAGACCGACTTCTCCAACGACGAGGCCGTCGGCTACCTCGCCGACCGGCTGGCCCGCCTCGGCGTCGAGGACAAGCTGTGGAAGGTCGGGGCGCACGAGGGCGACACCGTCATCATCGGCCCGGACGAGAACGCCGTCGTCTTCGACTGGGAGCCGACCATGGCCGCCGGCGCCGAGATGCTCGGCCGCCGCGGTGAGGACCACCGCCTGGAGAGCCCGCGCCCGGCGGTCGACCGCCGCCGCGAGAAGCAGAAGGGCCGGGACGCGGCCGAGGCCGAGTTCCTCGCCTTCGAGGCGCTCTCCAGCACCCGCCCGGCCGCCATCGACGAGGGCGACGACGAGGAGTGACCCGGCCGGTCGGGACGCGTCCCGACCGGCCCGGGCGAACGGCCCCCACCACCCTCCGGGGCGGTGGGGGCCGTTCGCGTGTCCGGCTCCGCCGGAACTGACGGAGCATCAGGTCTGCCGGATCCGGGTCCGGGCCGGGGTCGGGACCGGCGATCCGGCCGTGGCGGCGCCGTGGCCGGGGCGGGTCCAGCCGGTGAAACCCCCTGCGGGCGACCTGCGCGGATCGCGTAGATTTCGGGGGTGACGGCCGGGCCCGGCCCGCCGCACCCGCACCACACCGGAAGGGCGTACAGCGAGATGAGCGAGGACTCACTGCGCGAGGAGGTGCTGACCGCCCGGCGGATCGTCGTCAAGGTCGGCTCCTCCTCCCTCACCACGGCGGCCGGCGGCCTGGACGCCGACCGGGTCGACGCCCTGGTCGACGCGCTCGCCAAGGTGCGCAGCCGCCCGGACGCGCCCGAGGTCGTCCTCGTCTCCTCCGGCGCCATCGCCGCCGGCCTGGCCCCGCTCGGCCTGGACAAGCGGCCCAAGGACCTGGCCCGCCAGCAGGCCGCCGCCAGCGTCGGCCAGGGCCTGCTGGTCGCCCGCTACACCGCCTCCTTCGCCCGGTACGGCATCCGGGTCGGCCAGGTGCTGCTCACCGCCGAGGACGCCAGCCGGCGCGCCCACTACCGCAACGCCTACCGCACCCTCGACCAGCTGCTGGCGATGGGCGCGATGCCGATCGTCAACGAGAACGACACCGTCGCCACCGCCGAAATCAAGTTCGGGGACAACGACCGGCTGGCCGCGTTGGTCGCCCACCTGGTCCGGGCCGACCTGCTGGTGCTGCTCTCCGACGTGGACGGCCTCTACGACGGCGACCCGGCCCGGCCCGGCACCAGCCGGATCGACCAGGTGGGCGGCCCGCACGACCTCGACGGCGTCGAGATCGGCAGCGCGGGCAAGGCCGGCGTCGGCACCGGCGGCATGGTCACCAAGGTCGAGGCGGCCCGGATCGCCACCGGCGCGGGCATCCCGGTGGTGCTCACCGCCGCCAGCCAGGCCGCCGACGCGCTGGCCGGACGGCGCACCGGCACCCTGTTCCTGCGCACCGGCAGCCGCACCTCCGACCGGATGCTCTGGCTGGCCCACGCGAGCAGCCCGCGCGGCGCCCTGCACCTCGACCCGGGCGCCGTCACGGCCGTCGTCTCCGGCGGCGCCTCGCTGCTGCCCGCCGGGGTCACCAAGGTGGACGGGGAGTTCACGGCGGGTGATCCGGTGGACCTTCTTGCCGAAAACGGCCACATCGTGGCTCGCGGACTGGTCAACTTTGATGCGAGGGAGTTGCCCCGCCTGCTCGGCCGGTCCACCCGCGACCTGGCCCAGGAGTTCGGCGCCGCGTACGAGCGTGAGGTCGTCCACCGCGACGACCTGGTCGTTCTGCGCGGCTGACCGGCCGGTGTGCCGGTACCGGCCGACCGGCAGAGCGCGGTGGGCGGGCCGCTCCGCACGGGGAGTGGCCCGGCCGCGGGCGAGGAGCGGTGCAGCCGTACCGGTCGGCCGCGGGCCGGCGGGTCCGGTGCGGGGGACGACACGACATCGCCGAACAGGAGGCCGCCGGTGGAACGCAGAAGCGAGGCGACGCTGACCGCAGGGACGGCGGGCCGGCGGCTGACCAGCATCGACGGCGGACGCGGGGACGGACCCGCCGAGCCGGCCGGTCCGCCGCCGCAGGGGCCCGGCGGGATGCGCAGGCCGCGGTCGCGGCACGCGGACCCGGGGGAGCCGCCCACCGTGCCCGAGCAGGCCCGGCTCTGGCACGTGGTGCTGAGCGTGTCCGGGCAGGTCACCCCGCTGTCCTCGCTGCGGACCTCGCTGGAGCGGCTGGCGCACGACCACTCGTTCTTCCTCACCGCCCGCTACGCCGCCGACCACGCCGAGATCCGGTACTGGGAGCAGGCCCGGGACCTGCACGACGCGGCGGCGATAGCGCTGCGGCTGTGGGGCGAGCACAAGGTCACCGCGAACCTGCCGCCGTGGGAGATCGTCGGCCTGGAGGTGGTCGACCGGGCGACGTACCACAAGCGGGTGGCGGAGGGCTTCGGCGATCCGCCGCCGCACCTGGGCGGGGTGCACCCGTACTGAGGGGGGCGCACCCCGGGCGCGGCCCCGGGACGAGGCCCGAAGACGGGTGGGCCGCAGGGGAGGACCGTCCCGCTGGGCCGTCTCACCGGGCGAAATGGCCGCTCGGCGGGCCCCGCGCAGTCGTTACCCTTGGCGCATGACCAGCGACCTCGCCACCGCCGACAGTCCCGTCCTCGCCGTAGCGCGCCGAGCCCGGGAGGCCGCCGCCGCGCTCGCCCCGCTGCCGCGCAGGGCGAAGGACGCCGCGCTGCTGGCGATCGCGGACGCCCTGGTGGCCCGCAGCGCCGAGATCACCGCCGCCAACGCCGAGGACGTGGCCCGGGCCCGCGCGGCCGGCACCGCCGAGTCGGTGATCGACCGGCTGAGCCTCGACCACGAGCGGATCGCCGCGATCGCCTCCGACGTGCGCGACGTCGTCGGCCTGCCCGACCCGGTCGGCGAGGTGCTGCGCGGCTACACCCTGCCCAACGGCCTGGACGTGCGCCAGGTGCGGGTGCCGCTCGGCGTGGTCGGCATCATCTACGAGGCCCGGCCGAACGTCACGGTGGACGCCGCCGCGCTCTGCCTCAAGTCCGGCAACGCCGTGCTGCTGCGCGGCTCGGCCTCCGCCTACCGCTCCAACACCGCGCTGGTCGCCGTCCTGCGGGACGCGGTCGCCGCGGCCGGGCTGCCCGCCGACGCCGTCCAGCTCGTCCCGGGCGAGAGCCGGGACTCCGTCCAGGAGCTGATGCGCGCCCGCGGCCTGGTCGACGTGCTGATCCCGCGCGGCGGGGCCTCGCTGATCCGCACGGTGGTCGAGGGCTCGACCGTGCCCGTGATCGAGACCGGCACCGGCAACTGCCACGTGTACGTGGACGCGCAGACCGACCTGGCGATGGCCGTCGGCATCCTGCTGAACTCCAAGGCGCAGCGGGTCAGCGTCTGCAACGCGGCCGAGACGCTGCTCGTCCACCAGGACGTCGCGGACGCCTTCCTGCCGCTCGCGCTGGCCGCCCTCGCCGAGGCCGGGGTGACCGTGCACGGCGACGACGCGGTGCTCAAGGCCGCCGAGGGCGGCGCCGCCACCGTGGTGCCCGCCACCGACGAGGACTGGGGCGCCGAGTACCTGTCCTACGATCTGGCCGCGGCCGTGGTGCCCTCGCTGGACGCCGCCGTCGAGCACATCCGCCGCTGGTCCTCCGGCCACACCGAGGCGATCGTCACCACCTCGCAGGCCGCCGCCCGGCGCTTCACCCAACTGGTCGACTCGACCACGGTGGCCGTCAACGCCTCCACCCGCTTCACCGACGGCGCCGAGTTCGGCTTCGGCGCGGAGATCGGCATCTCGACCCAGAAGCTGCACGCCCGCGGCCCGATGGGCCTGCCCGAGCTGACCAGCACCAAGTACATCGTCACTGGTGACGGGCACGTGCGCGGCGAGGCGACGCAGACCGTGGGCGGGGACGCGGACGCGCGCTGAGCGCGGCCCGCGCGGCGGGCCGGCCGGGCCCCGGGACGGTCCGCGGCGGCCCGCGTCACACGTGTGACGGACCAACTGCGATGAGCCACAGACAAATCGGCCGCCCGGTAATACGCTGAAGCCGTGGCTGACGATGTGGGGGGCTCGCCGTACCCCGACGGCGCCGATCACGGTGGTGCGGACGACGAGTTCGCCACCGTGGTCTTCGATGAGGCCTTCGTCCGGTCCGCCGCCGTGCACGAGCCGACGGCCAAGGAGCGGCAGCTCGCCGCCGCCGAGGCCCGGTTCGAGCCGGACACCGCGGGACCGGTCTGGGGCTATGACGTCACCGCCGGGGACGGGCTGCCGCTGGAGCTGCGCCCGCACCCGAGCGGACTCGACGACGACCACCTGTACCCCGATCCCTGGTCGGGCCCCGGCCGGGCGACCGGCCGCCCGGGCCGCCGCCGACGCGGCTACGACCCGGCGCGCGGGCGCGGGCGGTACGTGGCCCAGCAGCGCTGGCACCGGCCGGTGGCCTGGGTGCTCGCCGTGATCATGGGCGTGAGCCTGGTGGCCGTCGCGGTCGCGGCGATCTACCAGGGCGTGGGCGGCTCCTCCGGCGCGCCCCGGCGCCCGGAGTCCGGCAGCAGCAGCCCCGGGACCGATCCGCGGCCCGCGCCGGCCGAGCCGTCGCTCGTGGTCACGGCACCTGCGGGGTGACGTCGTAGGGCGTGGCGCGGGGGTGGTGCGCGCCGGGGCGGGCGGCTGCGGGGCGTTCCCGGGAATCTGCGGGCGCACCCTCGTGGAGGGGCGAGGGCGCGCCTTACCCTGGTGTCATGGGTGACCCGCGAGAGCCTCCTGAGGGTGCGCCCGACGGTGGTTCCGGCAATGAGGACGAGTACCGGTCCGTCGTCTTCGACGAGTCCTTCGTGCGGGCTGCCCGGATCCAGGAGCTGTCCGCCCGGGAGCGGCTGGCCGGGTCCTTCGGCCGGGCCACCCGCCCGCGGGTGCGGTTCGGCCCGCTGGGCAGCGTGCCGCGGCAGGCGCTCGCGCTGCTGCTGCTCGTGCTGCTGGCCTTCGGGGCCGCGGTGTACTTCGGGGTCAGCTCGCCGAACCGGATCTCGGCCCGGCCCGAGGGCAGCCAACTGACCGTCAGCCTGGTCGCGTTGAGCCCGGCCTCGGTGGTCCGGCCGGTCGCCGACCCGGCCAACCCGTTCGCCGCGCTGCCGGTCGGCTACAGCGACGGGGCGATCGGACTGGGCACCCCGACCGGGGCCGCCACCGAGCACTTCAGCCGGGTCGAGGTGACCAAGGCGCTCGACACCGTCCAGCGCTACCTGGTGGCCTCCTCGCTGGCCCCGGCCACCCTCGTCCAGGGCGCGACCGCCGACGTGCGGTCCTTCGTCACCCCCGGGGAGCAGGCCCAGTTCGACGCCAGCGTGACCCAGCCGGTCGACGACCGGCACCACGCGCTGACCGGCTGGCTGGTGCGCTTCGACCCGGCGCAGGTCGCGCTGGCCGCCGACACCGTGAAGGTGACCGGCGCGATGCGGATCGACGAGGCCGACGGCGGCACGCTGCAGATCACCACCGACCACACCTTCGTCTACGCGCTGAAGCCGGCCGGATCCGCGGCCGGTGCGCCGGTCACCCTGGAGACCGTCCGGCGGCAGCTGACCTTCCAGTTCGACCGGGTCGACCTGGCCTCGGCCCAGCTGCGGCTGGTGGACTCGGTGATCCAGGCCGGGCCGGAGCCCTGCACCACCTCGATGGCCGGCTTCCTCCAGCCGGTGCTGGCCACCCCGCAGGGCACCCAGGTCCCGCCGCCGGCGCCGATCGATCCGGGCAACCACGCGCAGCCGGCCTGGCAGGTGTGCGGGGTGCTGGCGCCCTAGATGAATGAGTCCGATGTCCTCAGTGGTCATAGGCGATGAGTGAGCGCTTGAGCGCGGCGCCGGTGTTCCAGTTGTGCCAGATCGCGGCGGCGAGGGCGAGCAGGCGTTGACCGGTGCGGGCGAAGACGCCGGCCTCGGTTCGTGCGCCGTGCTGTTCGAGACTGAGCTGGCCCTTGAGGGTGTCGATGACCGCCTCGATCCACTGGCGGACGCGGGCGAGCCTGCCGAATCGGGCAGGCTCGCCCTTGCGGTCGGGCCGGACCAGGTGCGCGCCGAGCTCGTCGGTGACGAAGGCCTCGAACGCGGCTCCGGCGAAGCCTTTGTCGCCGAGGATCACCTGGCCCCGGCGCACGAGGTGTCGGTCACGGCCGAGCATGGCCTCCATGACCTCGCGCTCGCCGAGTTTCGGGTTGGCCAGGCACCAGCTGACCGGCATGCCCTCGGCCGTGGTCAACAGGTAGAGCCGCAGACCCCAGAAGAAGCGGGAGTGACTGGCGCAGTAGCCGTACCCGGCGGTGCCGGCCAGGGCCGAGCGCTTGACCGTCTCACGGGAGGCCGCGCAGGGCAGCGGCGTGGAGTCGATCAGCCGCAGGTCGTCGTGCCAGGTCGGCACCTGCCGGGCCAGTGCGCCGACGACCTGCGGGATGAGCGGGCCGGCCGCGTTCAGACGCTTGTTGTAGCCGGACTGCCCCGGCAGGTACGGGAACAGGTGCCGCAGCCGGCCACTCGCGAAGCGGTGCCAGTGCCTCGCCGACGGGAAGCCGAGCAGTACCTGCGCCACGGCCAGGCACAGCAGTTCCGCATCCGAGAGCCTCGGAGGTCGCCCGATCCGGTGACGAGGGGCCATGTGATCGTCGATGAACACGTACAGTGCCGTCAGAAGGGTGTCCAGGTTCGTCTTCACAAACCAACCAACGGGCACCCTTCGTCATGGTCGCGGCCAGCCCAACAATCGGACTCATTCATCTAGCCCCTGTCCGGGGCGCCGGCGGCGAGCGGTAGGCGGACCACCGCGCGGGCGCCCGGGCCGGGCGGGGGCGGGTCGGTGAAGGCGGCGGTGCCGCCGACGCCGCGGGCGATCGAGCGGACCAGGGCGAGGCCCAGCCCGGCGCCGCCGGCGTCGCGGGAACGGGCGTCGTCCAGCCGGACGAACCGGTCGAAGACCCGCTCCCGGTCCTGCGGCGGGATGCCCGGGCCGTCGTCCGTGACGGTCAGCACGGCGTGCCCGTCCTCGACGGTCACCGAGACCGCGACGGCGGTGCGGGCGTGCCGGGCGGCGTTGTCGAGCAGGTTGCGCACCAGTCGGCCCAGCCGCAGCTCGCTGCCCGGGACGGGCGCGGGCTCCAGGGAGACGGCCAGGAAGGCCGGCCCGCCGGCGGACGGGTGGGCGCGTTCGGCGACCTGCTCGCCGACCAGGTCGGCGAGGTCCACCGGCTCGCCGCCGAGCGGCCCGGCGGGCTCCTCGACGGCGGCGAGCAGCAGCAGGTCGTCGGTGAGCAGTTGCAGCCGCTCGGTGTCGGTGAGCGCGTCGCGGACCACCTGCGGCCACTCCACGCCCGCCGGGTGGGCCAGCGGGACCTCCAGCGAGTTGCGCAGCGCGGCCAGCGGGCTGCGCAGCTCGTGCGAGGCGTCCGAGACCAGTCGGCGCTGCTCGTCGATCGCGTGTTCCAGGCGGCCGAGCGTGGTGTTGGTGGTCTCGGCCAGCCGGGCGATGGCGTCCCGCGAGGGCGGCACCGGGACGCGCTCGTGGAAGGCGCCGGCGCCGATCCGGGCCATGCCCCGGCGGATCGACTCCACCGGGCGCAGCGCCAGGCCGGTGACCAGCCAGGCGATCAGGGCGGTGAACAGGGTGGCGCCGGGCAGCACGTAGCGCAGCAGGATGCCGGTGGTCCGGTCCTCGGCCTGGTCGGCGGCGGTGGGGTTGACCAGCAGGTAGACGGTGACGCGCTGCGCCGGCAGGCCCGCGATGCCGGTGTACTTCTCCAGCGCCTCCGAGGACGCCTGGTCGGTGACCCGCTTGAACAGGGTGACGTCCCGGTCGGTGAGGTCGGGGCCGTCCTGCGGCGCGTGCCACAGCCGGGTGTGGACGGGCAGGTGGATCCGGATCCGGTCGGTGCGGCCCGGGGTGGCGTTCTGGGGGTAGGGCGGCATCTTGGCGAAGGGCTCGACCGGCAGGCCGGCGTACTCCTTCAGCAGGGTGCTGGCCTGGACCCAGGAGACGTCCGTGCGGGCGTCGTTCCAGACGCGGCCGGCGTCCCAGGGGCGGACGGGGAACGCCAGCTGTCCGTCCGCCAGGACCAGGACGAAGGACTCCTGCAAGGACTCGACCCAGGTCTGTGAACCGCCGGGTATGTCGTGGGTGACGAGCTGGATGCTGCGCTCGGCCTGCTTCTCGGTGACGGCCGTCCACTGGTCGTGGACCGCGCCGCCGACCCAGAGGGCGGCCACCGAGAAGGCCAGCACCGAGGCGACGGCCGCGCCGAGGGCGGCGCGGATGCGGAGCGAGGAGCGGTGCCAGGGGCGCAGCAGCGGGCGGAGGCGGTCAGTGCGCATCGGGCACCAGCCGGTATCCGGCGCCGCGCACCGTCTCGATCCGGCAGCCGATGCCGGGCACGTCCAGTTTCCGCCGCAGGGCGGCGACGTAGACCTCGACGATGTTCACGTCGCCCCGGAAGGCGGAGTCCCAGACGGTGTCCAGGATGCCGCCCTTGGGGACCACTTCGCCGGGTCGGTGGGCCAGGCATTCCAGCACGGCGAACTCCTTGGTGGTGAGCCGGACCTGTCGGTCGGCGGCGGTGCAGCGGCGGGCCGCGGGGTCGATCCGCAGCGCGCCGACCGCGAGCACCGGGGGGCGGGCGGCGGCGCCGCGGCGCAGCAGGGCGCGCAGCCGGGCGGTGAGGACGACGTAGGAGAACGGCTTGCTGAGGAAGTCGTCCGCGCCGCAGTCCAGCGACTCGGCCTCGTCGTACTCGCCGGTCTTCGCGGTGAGCATCAGAATCGGTACGGAATTCCCGGCGGCGCGCAGTTCGCGGCAGACCTTGAAGCCGTTGAGGCCGGGCAGCATCAGATCGAGCACGATCGCCGAATAGGGCTCGGTGAGGGCGAGTTCGAGCCCGTGGGCGCCGTCGTGGGCCAGGTCGACCGCGTATCCCTCGGCTGCCAGCCCCTGCCTCAGGGACTGCGCGAGCCGCTCCTCGTCCTCGATGATCAGTAGCCGCATGACGGACATCCTTGGGGGAATTGCGTTTTCCCGCAACGGCCTTGACCGGCTTGCCCGGGATATCCGAGCTGAAGTTTTCCTCAGCTTTCCTCAGTTTCCCTTCAGTGGGGAATTCCTAGCGTCCGGTCCATGGATTTCCGACGTGTGCTGCCGTGGTCGGTGGCCGCCCTGCTCGCCCCGCTGTACGCCGCCGTCTCGCTCACCAGGTACGGCCGGTTGGAGAGTGCGGGTTTCGACCTGGGCATCTTCGAGGAGGCGGTGCGCGCCTACGCCCGGCTCGAAGCGCCGGTGGTCGCGCTGAAGGGCACGGGCTTCAACCTCCTGGGCGACCACTTCAGCCCGGTGCTGGCGGTGCTGGCGCCGTTCTACCGGCTCTGGCCGGGGGCGGGCACGCTGCTGGTGGCGCAGGCGGTGCTGGTGGCGCTGTCCGCGGTGCCGGTGACGGCGTACGCGGTGCGGGTGCTGGGGACGGCGGGCGGGGCGGTCGCCGGGGTCGCGTACGGGCTGTCGGCGGGGTTGCAGAGCGCGGTGGCGTTCGACTTCCACGAGGTGGCCTTCGCGGTGCCGCTCGCGGCGGCCGCGGTGGTGGCGCTGGCCCGGGAGCGGTACGGCCCGGCGGTGGCCTGGGCGCTGCCGCTGCTGCTGGTCAAGGAGGACCAGGCGCTGCTGGTCGCGGCGGTCGGCGGCTACGTGTGGTGGCGCGGACGGCGCCGGCTGGGGGCGGCCACCGTGCTGGCGGCGGTGGCGGCCGGGCTGCTGGTCACCCTGGTGGTGATCCCGGCGCTCAACCCGGGCGGCGAGTACACGTACGCGCACATGGGGGAGTTCGACGGCGGGAACCCGCTGGCCCGGCTGCTGTTCCCGGCGGTCAAGGCGCTGACCGTCCTGCTGCTGCTGGCTCCGACGCTGCTGCTGGCGCTGCGCTCGCCGCTGGTGCTGCTGGCGGGCGTGCTGCTGGCGGCCCGGTTCTGGGTGGACAACCCGGTGTTCTGGCGCACCGGGCAGCACTACGACGCGGTGCTGGTGCCGCTGCTGTTCACGGCGGGGCTGCACGGGGTGGGCCTGCTGCTGCCCCGGCTGCCCCGGCTGGGCCGGGGGCTGCCGGTGGCGGCGGGGATGCTCGCCGTCACGGTGGCGCTGACCGCGACCGGCCCGGTGGCGGGCGTGCTGTCGGGGGACGCCCGGCGGGGCGACGGGCGGGCGGCGCAGGTGCGCCGGGTGCTGGCGGTCGTCCCGGACGGCGCGCGGGTGGCCGCCGCCAACCGTCTGGCGCCGCAGCTGACCGGGCGCTGCACGGTGTCGCTGTTCCCGTACCTGACGCCGCCGGGCGGGGCGGGCGGAGCGGGCGGGCCGGGCGGCTGGGGGCGGCCGGTGGCGGAGTGGGTGGCGGTGCTGGAGGAGCCGGACGTCTTCCCGGTGCCGGTGGCGGAGCAGCGGCGGTTCCTGGCCGGCCTGGTCGACGGCGGCGGGTACCGGCGGGTGGCGGACGGGGCCGGGGTGGCGGTGTACCACTGGCAGCCGGGGCAGGCCGACGGCCGGTGACCCCGGGCGGGGCGCACCGGCCGTCGGCGCGGGTGCGGGGGGTCAGCCGTCGGTGCGCTCGCCCCGGTCGGTGCGGCCGTCCTCGCGGGGGGCGGAACCGCCGCGGGAGCCGCCGGTGAACGTGTCGGCGAAGGTGTCGCGGAGCTTGCCGCCGACGGTCGCGGCGCCGCCGGCCACGTCGCGGATCAGGCCCATCAGCGGGTCCTTGCTCTCCTTCACCGAGGTCGTGTAGTGGTCGGCGGCGGCCTTCCACTGCTCGCCGACCGAGGTGTCCGGGTCGTCCGTGCGGCGCGGGTAGGCGCCGGCCAGGATCGAGCGGTACTCGTCGCTCTCCGCCCACTTCTTCAGCTGGGCGACCCGTACCACCGCGAACGGGTGGCTCTGCGGCAGCAGCTGGAGCAGCTTGAGCACGCCGTCGCGCAGGTCGCCGGCCTTGTCGTACTCCTCGGCCTGCTCCAGGAAGGCGTCGACGTTCAGTTCGGCCAGGTTGTGCCCGCCGGCCAGTTTCATCAGGGCGCGCATGGACGCCTGGACGTCCTGCCCGGCGAGCAGGCCGGCCCGGTCGCTGGACAGCTCCGCCTTGCGGAACCACTCCTTGAGCGCGGTGACGATCGCCATGATCGCCAGGTTGCCGAGCGGCACCCAGGCGACCCGGGTGGCGATGTTGGTGAGGATCATCAGCATCGTCCGGTAGACCGCGTGGCCGGACATCGCGTGGCCGACCTCGTGGCCGATGACCGAGCGCAGCTCCTCCTCGTCGAGCAGCTCGATCAGGCCGCTGGTGATCACGATGATCGGGGTGTCGACGCCGATGCAGTACGCGTTGACCGTCGGGTCCTGGGTGACGTACAGGTCCGGGACCTGCTCCAGGTCGAGCACGTAGGCGGCGTCGCGCACCATGTCGTACAGCTCGGGGAACTGGCGCTCGGAGGTCTTCACGGCGGTGGCCAGGAACATCAGCCGGATCGAGCGCTCGGACACCAGCCCGGCGAGCTTCCTCAGGACGTCGTCGAAACCGGTGAGCTTGCGCAGGGCGACCAGGGCGGAACGGTCCGCGGGGTGCTCCCAGGCGCGGGTGGAGATGTCGGGGAAGCGCTGGCGGCGCCGGCTCGGGGTCTTCGCGGTCGGGTCGGTCATGGTCTGAGTACCTCCTGGTCGACGGCGGCCCCGGCCCGGCGGCCGGCCCCCGCTGGTCTACGCCTGCAACGACTGTCCTTGCAACGTCCGCGGTTGCGTACTCGTCCCCACGGGCAGCGTACGCGGGGGCCGGGCCACGCCGCAGGGGCCGGTGGGCGCCGCCGGTGTGAGGCCGGTCTACCCTGAATGCCCTGGAGAACCGAGACCGGACCCGGCCCCGGTACCGAGCAGTTCGAGGAGCCCCGCAGATGTCCACCGACGCGCTTGTCAGCCTGGCCGCACCCATCTCCAACGAGGCCGGCCCGGGCCTGTTCCTGCGGATCATCGTGGTGGCGTCGTTCGTCGGCGTCGGCCTGCTGGTCTGGATCATGGCGCGGGCCTTCCGCGGCAACTGAGCACCGCCGCCCCGGTTCGGGCTCACGCCCGGTCAGCGGCGGTGGGCCGCCGAGCGGTTGCCGGGTAAGCCCCCGTACGATGACAGGTGGGCCTTCACCGGCCCGGAAGAACCCCTGGTCCGTCCACCCGAGCCGAGAAGGTCCCGCCGACCATGAACACTGCCGCCGCACTCCCCGTCCTGAACCTGCTCGCCGAGAGCGAGGGGGGCAACCACGAGAGCCTGAACCCGTACCTCACGGGTGGCGCCGCACTGTTCATCCTGGCGCTCCTGCTCTTCGTGACCACCCGCTTCAACCGGGACCGCTGAGCCGCCTCCCGGGGCCGCTCGGGGAGCGTCCGGCGTACCGGCCGGCCGCTCCCTCACGCGTCTTCGGACAACCCCCACCCGGGCGTTCCCGCACCGTAACGGGCGTCGCGTAAGGTGTGGCGGCATGGGAGAGCAGGCCGGGAATCCCGGCGGACCGGAACCGGTGAAGAAGCGCCTCGGGGTGATGGGCGGCACCTTCGACCCGATCCACCACGGCCACCTGGTCGCCGCCAGCGAGGTGGCGAGCGCGTTCCACCTGGACGAGGTGATCTTCGTGCCGACCGGGCAGCCGTGGCAGAAGAGCGACCGCCACGTCACCCCGGCCGAGGACCGCTACCTGATGACGGTCATCGCCACCGCCGAGAACCCGCAGTTCTCGGTCAGCCGGATCGACATCGACCGCGAGGGCCCGACGTACACCGTCGACACCCTGCGCGACCTGCACGCCCAGCACCCGGACGCCGACCTCTTCTTCATCACCGGCGCCGACGCGCTCGCCCAGATCCTCTCCTGGCGCGACTCCGACGAGCTCTTCTCGCTCGCGCACTTCATCGGGTGCACCCGCCCGGGACACACCCTGTCGGACGCCGGACTCCCGGTGGGCGGGGTCTCCCTGGTGGAGGTCCCCGCGCTGGCCATCTCCTCCACGGACTGCCGCAACCGGGTCGCCAAGGGCGAACCGGTCTGGTACCTCGTCCCGGACGGCGTGGTCCGCTACATCGACAAGCGGGCGCTCTACGCGCCGCACCGGACCTGACCAGGAGCGGGCGTGACCGAGCGAAGCGGCGGAGGCCAGCGGCACCAGCAGCAGCCGGAGGACTGGTCGACCGGGCAGTACCAGCAGTACCAGGGCTACCGGCAGCAGTCCGAACAGCCTCCGCAGCAGCAGTACGACCAGCAGCAGTACGACCAGTACGGGCAGCCGGTGTACACGGCGGACCCGTACGGCGGCTACCAGGAGCAGCAGCCGTACCAGGCGTACCAGCAGCCCCAACAGCAGCAGTACGACCAGCAGTACGACCAGTACGGGCAGCCCGTGCAGGCGTACCAGCAGCAGGGGGGCTACGGCTACCAGGACCCGGCGTACGGCGGATGGGGGTCGCCCGGGCCGGAGGCCGGGGGCGGCTACCAGCAGCAGGCCTACCCGGCCGCGCCGGCGGAGGGTGCGCCGGCGGCGGTCGAGCCCGAGGCCGCCGTCGCGCCCGCGCCCGTCGCCCCCGCCGCCGCTGCGCCGGCGCGCCCGCGCGTGC
>NZ_JBHVPH010000024.1:132765-141783 GCF_042887425.1 Kitasatospora sp. NPDC057940 | reverse complement strand
TACGGGGTCACCCCTCTCGGTGGGGGGCGGGGGGTGGCCCGTGCCGCCGGCCGCCCCCCCGGCCTAAACCCGGGCCGCGGGGCCGCCCCCGCGGCGCGGGCCGGGCTTCCGGGCGCCCGTTCGTCGAACGACGCTGTCAGGACAGGCTGGTGAGCACCGCCGGGTCGTACGGGACGGTCCGGGAGAGGTCGCCGCGCAGCGCCCTGGCGGCCCAGTCCGGGTTGGCCAGCAGGGTGCGGCCGACGGCGACGAGGTCGAACTCGTCGCGCTTGAGGCGGGCCAGCAGTTCGTCGATGCCGGTCACGCCGGACCGGCTGGTGTAGCCCTGGGCGAACTCGCCCTCGCCGTACTGCTGGTCCAGGCCGACCGAGCCGACCGTCACGGCGGCCTTGCCGGTGAGCTTGCGCGCCCAGCCGGCCAGGTTGAGGTCGCTGCCGTCGAACTCGGGCTGCCAGTAGCGCCGGGTGGAGCCGTGGAACGCGTCGACCCCGGCGTCGGCCAGCGGCGTCAGCAGCTGCTCCAGCTCGGCCGGGCTCTCCGCGATGCGGGCCCCGTAGTTGCCGACCTTCCACTGGGAGAACCGGAAGAAGACCGGGAAGCCCGGGCTGACGACCGTGCGGACGGCCTGCACGATCTCGGCGCCGAAGCGGGCCCGGGAGGCCGGGTCGCCGCCGTAGCGGTCGGTGCGCCGGTTGGTGCCGCTCCACAGGAAGTCGTCGATCAGGTAGCCGTGCGCGCCGTGCAGTTCGACGCCGTCGAACCCGAGCCGCTCGGCGGTCGCCGCGGCCTCGGCGAAGGCGGCGACCGTGTCGTCGACGTCCCGCTGGGTCATGGCCCGCCCGGCCGGGGCGCCGTCCAGGCCGATCCCGGACGGGCCTTCGGCGGGCGGCTCCGCCCCGGTGCGCACGACCCCGGTGTGCCACAGCTGCGGGATGATCCAGCCGCCGGCCTCGTGCACCCGCCGTACCACGCGGGCCCAGCCGGCCAGCGCCTGCTCGCCGTGGAAGTCGGGGACGTGGTCGTACGCGCGGGCGGCGGCGCGGTCGACGTAGGTGCCCTCGGTGATGATCAGTCCGACCTGGTGGGCGGCCCGGCGGGCGTAGTACTCGGCGACCTCCTCGCCCGGCACGCCGCCGGGGGACTGCATCCTGGTCATCGGGGCCATCACGATGCGGTTGGGGACCGTCAGATCACCCACGACGAACGGCTCGTCCAAGCTGGACATGCTTTCTCCCGAGTTCTCGGCACTCATGGTGTGAACATTCCGTGTGCGCCTTCTCCGTCGCTCCGGCGAATCGCCGCCGGACCGTGCGGAAAATGGTGTGGTCGGCCGCACATAGGTAACGCACGATTATCTGCCCTGTTGATCGCGGCGTCCAGCGGGTGTTCCTGTCCGTGCTGCATTGCCTCAGGCGATCCACGGCATCGACACAATCATGTTGACCGTGTCCGGGAGATCACGGATAGTGGTGCAGGTGGTTCCGCGTCGCCTTCTGGGTCGCAACTGGAGAATTGATTCCCTTGCCGACCAGTGCCGCGGAAAGGAATTTCCCAGGAACGAAAGGTGGCGGAACCCAGGGTGAGCGAGAGTCGCCTGACCGCGCATATTTCCCACGACTTGGACGGCAAACGGGCCGTCGTCACCGGCGGCAGCCGGGGCATCGGCGCCGCGATCGTGCAGCACCTGCTCGACGCCGGCGCCACCGTCGTCACCTCCGCCCGCAACCCCACCGAACACACCCCGTCCGCGGCCAAGTTCATCCGGGCCGACCTCAGCTCGAAGGACGGGGTGCGGGCGTTCGCCGACGCCGCGCTGGACTCCCTCGGCGGGGTGGACATCGTGGTCAACAACGCGGGCGGCTGCCGGGCCTTCCAGACCGCGCTGGAAATCGAGAACGACTGGCAGTACACGGTCGACATCAATTTCCTGGCCGCCGTCCGGCTCAATGCCGCACTCGTGCCGGCCATGCGCGCGGCCGGCGGCGGGGTCATCGTGCACCTCTCCTCCATCGCGACCATTTCCTCCTACCCGATGATCCTGCACTACGCCGCCGCGAAATCCGCGCTGGAGGTGTACAGCAAGGGCCTCGCGGTCGAGTTGGCACCGGACGGAATCCGGGTCGTCGCGATCTCCCCGGGAAACGTGATGACTCCTGGGGCGGATGAGGCGCGCGACAAGATCGTCGACTATCTCGGCATGGAATCCGAGGGGGACTGGGCCGACGAGGTCCCGCTCGGGCGGATCGGTCAGACCGAGGACATCGCCGAGGCGGTCGGCTTCCTGGTCTCCCGGCGCGCCTCGTGGATCACCGGCAGCAACCTCGTCATCGACGGCGGCAAGAGCGCGTCCCTGTGACCGCCCGCCAGGACTGGAAGGACTGACACGATGACCGCGACAGAAGAAGGGCCGCGGGCCTATCCGTTCGGTCCGGCCGAGCAGCTCGACGTGGACCCGAAGCTGGCCGAGGCCTGCAGCGCGCAGCCGGTGCTGCGGGTGAGCCTGCCCTACGGCGGCGACGCCTGGCTGGTCAGCCGCCACGCCGACGTCAGGACGGTGCTGGCCGACCCCCGGTTCAGCCGGGCCGCCGCCGCCGGCGAGGACGTGCCCCGCATCGTCTCGGCCGGCCTGCCCCGCACCTCGATGCTGAGCATGGACCCGCCGGAGCACAGCCGGCTGCGGCGCAGGGTCGCCAACCCCTTCACCGTGCGCCGGGTCGAGGCGATGCGCCCGCGCGCCCAGCAGATCGTCGACGAACTGCTCGACACCATGATCGCCACCGGCTCGCCCGCCGACCTGACCCAGATGCTGACCTGGCCGCTGCCGATCACGATGATCTGCGAACTGCTCGGCGTGCCCGTCGAGGACCGCGACCGGTTCAACGCCTGGGTGGACGGCCTGCTGATGCTCTCCGACCCGGCCCGCTCCGCACGGGACCGCGGGCACCTCAACGACTACCTCGCCGGCCTGGTCGCCGAGCGCCGCGTCGAGCCCACCAGCGACCTGCTCGGCGAACTGGTCGCCGTGGAGGACGAGGAGAACCGGCTCACCGAGGAGGAGTTGGTCAGCCTCGGGGTCAGCCTGCTGTCCGCCGGCCAGGAGGCCACCGCCAACCAGATCGGCAACTTCGTCTACACGCTGCTGACCAGGCCCGACCTCTGGCAGGAGCTCGTCGCCGATCCCGGCCTGATCCCCGACGCGGTCGAGGAGCTCTCCCGGATCATCCCGATCAGCGCCACCGCCGGCTTCACCCGGATCGCCACCGAGGACGTGGAGCTGGGCGGGCAGACCGTCCGCGCCGGCGACGCGGTGGTCACCGAGTTCTCCCTGGCCAACCGGGATCCGGAGGTGTTCGACCGCCCCGAGGAGATCGACTTCCACCGGGGGATCGTCCCGCACGTCACCTTCGGGCACGGCATCCACCACTGCCTCGGCGCGGCGCTGGCCAGGATGGAACTGCGCGTCGTCCTGGACTCCCTGGTGCGCCGCCTGCCCGGCCTGCACCTCGCCGTGCCGGCCGACCAGGTCACCTGGCGGACGGAACGCCTCATCCGCGGAGCGGACGCGCTGCCGGTCGCCTGGTGAGACGCCCGCCGGCCGGAACGACCGCCCGGGCCCGACGGGCCGGCGGTCGCTCCGGCCGGCCCGCCCCAGGTCACACGTCGACATCAGCCGGACGCCGGACATCAACCGGATGCCGGACACCAGCCGGACGCTACGGGAGGGCTCAGCATGGCCGAACCACTGGAGGCGATCACCGCGGCCGTGCGTGATCCGGACAAGGGCCTCGCGGAGGCCATGGCGGCCATCATGGAGGGCTACGGCGACCGGCCCGCCCTCGGCGAACGCGCCCGGGAGCCCGTGACCGGGCGCCTGCTGCCCCGCTTCGAGACCGTCAGCTACCGCGAACTGTGGGCCCGGGTACGCGCCGTCGCCACCGAGTGGCACCACCACCCGGACCACCCGCTGAGCGCCGGCGACCGGCTCTGCATCCTGGGCTTCACCAGCACCGACTACGCCACGCTCGACCTCGCGTGCCTCCACTCGGGCGTGGTGGTCGTGCCGTTGCAGTCCAGCGCGCCGCTGTCCCAGCTGGCGCCGATCGTCGCGGAGACCGAACCGCGCGCCCTCGCGGCGAGCATCGAGCGGCTGGACACCGCCGTCGAGGCCGTCCTCGGGGCGCCCTCGATCCGGCGCCTGATCGTGTTCGACTACCGCCCCGACGTCGCCGAGCAGCGCGAAGCCCTCGCATCCGCCCGGCGGCGCCTGGCCGGGGCCGGCCGCCCGGTGGCCGTCGACCCGCTGGCCGCCGTGGTCGACGCCGGAGCCGGCCTGCCGCCCGCGCCCCTGTTCGTCGCCGCCCCGGGTGAGGACCCGTTGGCGTTGCTCATCTACACCTCCGGCAGCACCGGGACCCCGAAGGGCGCGGTGTACCCCCAGCGGCTGGTCCGCACCGCGTGGAACGGCTTCAGCTACGGCGCGGAGGACGCACCCCCGGTCAGCGTCCACTACATGCCGCAGAGCCACCTCGCCGGCCACTGGGCGCTGATGGGCTCGCTCTCCCGGGGCGGCGTCGGCCACTTCACCGCCAGGAGCGACCTGTCCACCCTGCTCGACGACATCGCCCTGGTCCGCCCCACCGAGCTGACCATGGTCCCGCGCATCTGCGACCTGCTCTTCCAGCGGTACCGCAGCGAACTGGACCGGCGCTCCGGCGAACCCGGCGACGTCGACACGGCGGTCAAGACCGACCTGCGGGAGAACGTCCTGGGCGGTCGCGTCACCAAGGCCTTCTGCGGCACCGCCCCGCTCTCCGCCGAGGTCGCGGCCTTCGTCGAGTCCTGCCTGGGCTTCCACCTGTACACCGGCTACGGCTCGACCGAGGCCGGCGGGGTGCTGCTCGACTCGGTGGTGCAGCGCCCGCCGGTCATCGACTACAAGCTGGTCGACGTCCCGGAACTCGGCTACTTCCGGACCGACTCGCCGCACCCGCGCGGGGAACTGCTGCTCAAGACCGCCACCGCCATCCCCGGCTACTACAAGCGGCCCGAACTCAACGCCGAGATCTTCGACGCGGACGGCTACTACCGGACCGGCGACATCATGGCCGAGACCGGGCCGGACCGGCTGGTCTACGTCGGCCGCACCAAGGACGTCCTGAAGCTCTCCCAGGGCGAGTTCGTGGCCGTCTCCCGCCTGGAGACCGCCTTCGTCGCCAGCCCGCTGATCCGGCAGATCTTCGTGTACGGCAACAGCGAGCGCGCCTACCCGCTCGCCGTGGTCGTCCCCGCCCCGGAGGCGCTGGCCAGGGCCGGCGGGGACACCGGGTCGCTCAAACCGCTGCTCGTCGACTCGCTCCAGCGGATCGCCAAGGAGGCCGGGCTCAACTCCTACGAGATACCGCGCGACGTCCTGATCGAGACCGAACCCTTCAGCGCCGCGAACGGCCTGCTCGCCGACAGCCACAAACCGCTGCGCCCCCGGCTCCGGGAGCGCTACGGCGAGGCCCTGGAACGGCTCTACGCCGAACTCGCCGACGGGCAGGAGCAGCGGCTGCGCGAGCTGCGCCGGGCCGGGCCGGGCCGGCCGGTGCTGGAGACGGTCGGCCGGGCCGCCCAGGCGCTGCTGGGCTGCGCGGGCGCCGAGCTGAGCGCCGACGCGCACTTCACCGACCTGGGCGGTGACTCGCTGTCCGCGCTGTCCTTCGCCGCCCTCATGACGGAGATCTTCCGGGTCGAGGTCCCGGTCGGGGTGGTGATCAGCCCGGCCAACGACCTGGCACGGGTGGCGGGTTACATCGAGGAGCGGCGCAGCTCCGGCGCCGCGCGGCCCACCGCCGCCTCCGTCCACGGCGAGCACGCCACCGAGGCCCGGGCCGGCGACCTCACCCTGGACAGGTTCCTCGACGCGGCGACGCTCGCCGCCGCCCCGACGCTGCCCCGCCCCGACGGCGCCGTCCGCACCGTCCTGCTCACCGGGGCCACCGGCTACCTCGGCCGCTTCCTGTGCCTGGAGTGGCTGGAACGCCTGGCGCCCGCGGGCGGTCGGCTGGTCTGCGTCGTCCGCGGCGCCGACGCCGCCGTCGCGGCGAAGCGGCTGGAGGCCGCCTTCGACAGTGGTGACGCCGAACTGCTCCGGCGGTACCGGGAGTTGGCCGACGGGACGCTGGAGGTGTTGGCGGGCGACATCGGCGAGCAGCGGCTCGGCCTGGCCGAGGACACCTGGCAGCGGCTGGCCGACACCGTGGACCTGATCGTCCACCCGGCCGCCCTGGTCAACCACGTGCTGCCCTACGACCAGCTGTTCGGGCCCAACGTCGTCGGCACGGCCGAACTGATCCGGCTGGCGCTCACCACCCGGCTCAAGCCCGTCACCTACGTGTCCACCGTCGCCGTGGTGGCCGGCGCCGCGGCCGCGGCCCTCGACGAGGACGGCGACATCCGCGTCACCAGCCCGGTGCGCCACCTCGCCCGGGGCACCGCCGGCGGCGGAGGCGCTCACGGATCCGAGCACGAGAACGGGCACGACGACGCGCACGGGTACGACGGGTACGCGCAGGGGTACGCGACCAGCAAATGGGCCGGCGAGGTGCTGCTCCGCGAGGCCCACGACCTGTGCGGACTGCCGGTCGTCACCCTGCGGTCGGACATGATCCTCGCGCACGGCACGTACCGGGGGCAGCTGAACGTGCCCGACGTGTTCACCCGCCTGCTGCTCAGCCTGCTCGCCACCGGCATCGCCCCGGGCTCCTTCTACCGGGGCGGCGGGCGCGCCCACTACGACGGCCTGCCGGTCGACTTCACCGCCGAGGCCGTCACCGCACTGGGCGCGCGGGCCACCGAGGGCTACCGGACCTTCAACGCGCTGAACCCGCACGACGACGGCGTCAGCCTGGACACCTTCGTCGACTGGCTCATCGAGGACGGCCACCCGATCCGGCGGATCGACGACTACGACGACTGGCTCGCCCGGATCACCACCGCGCTGCGCGCCCTGCCGGAGAAGCAGCGCCAGCACTCGCTGCTGCCCCTGCTGCGCGCCTTCGCGCGGCCCGGGGAGGGCGTCCCCGGGTCGGCGATACCCGCCGCCGGGTTCCGGTCCGCCGTACGGGCCGCCAAGGTCGGCGCCGACCAGGACATCCCGCACCTGTCGGCGGCCCTCGTCCGCAAGTACGTCACCGACCTGCGCCACCTCGGCCTGCTTCCCCACTGACCGCAGCACCGCAGCACCGCACCACCACCCCGCATTCGACCCGACGGACACAGGAGTTCGGCATGGCACAGAGCATCGGCGAGACGGTCATCTCGGGTCTGCGGCTGCTGGAGGCGAACGACTTCGCCGGCTTCCGGGCGCTGTGCACCGAGAAGGCCACGGTCTGGCAGAACGACGGCAAGGACGAGCAGGCGATCGACGAGCGGCTCGTGCACTTCAAGGCCTTCGCCGCCGGCGTCGAGTCCCTGCGGTTCGAGGTCCTGCGCCAGTTCGAGAAGCCGGACGAGGTGCTCCAGCAGCACGTCATCCACCTGCTGTCGGCCGACGGGATCGTCCAGGAGGTCCCGACCGTCGTGTACTTCCGGTTCGAAGGCGGCCTGATCGACCGGATCGAGGAGTGCCTCTACACCGTGCCGAAGGGCAGCACGGCCTGACGGACCGACCGCCCGCGCGGACCCGGCGCGCGGGCCCGGCGAAGATGCGGCCGCGACCCCGCCGCAGTCGAGAGGGCGTCCCGGCCCGGAGTGGCGGACGTGCGGCAGGAGCGGTGCCCGACCGTCAGGCGGGCGCTGCGGCGCGGGACTCCCGGAGGCTGCGGCGGGCGGCGGCGGTGACGAGCAGGACCCAGAGCAGGCTGAGGCCGCCCAGGGCGTAGACGCCGCCGCGGAGGAAGGAGAAGTCCAGGTCGGTGCCGGCCGGCGGGGCCCAGCCGTCGGGGTCGACGAGGACGGTCGTGGTGGTGCCGGCGGAGGACGACCCGGAGCAGCCCGAGCCCTGGAACCTGGGGTGCGGCAGCGGCTTCCCGTCCGCGCGGCGGATCGCGCAGGACCAGCTGATCCGGCCGCTGCGGTCCTTCGAGCTGTGGGCCTCGGTGACGACCACCTCGGTCCGCTCCCCGCGGTGCGCGAGCACCTCCGCCCGGATGGTGGTGGGTGGCAGGGCCAGCAGCAGGACGCCCAGCAGGACGCCGGGCCAGAGCACCCAGCCGGCCGTCCGGACCACCATCAGTCCGCCCAGCGAGGCGATGAGCACCAGCACGGCGAGGATCGTGAACAGGGCGGAGTGGTCCGGGTCCACGGCGAGCGCCATCAGGCCGACGAGCAGGAGCGGGGCGAGCACCGCGACCAGGACGGCCGCCCGGCGGATGGTGCGGGGCGCGAGCGGCTTGTCCTTCCGGGGCTTCCGCTTGGCGCTCTTCGGCCGCTGGGCGGCGGCGGCCGCCGCGCTCAGTGGTCTCTTCTGCTTCTTCCTGCCCTGTGCCACGTGGCCCCCGTTCGGTGCTGCGTCGGACTGCTCGCGACAGTCTGACCTGCGGCGCGGGGGCGCGGAAGACCGGGGGAGGGGCGCCGGACCGGCCCGGCGCGCCGGTCGACGGACCGGTGCCCCCTCGGGTACGCCCGGAGCCGGGTCCGCAGCCGGGTCCGCAGCCGGGGCCGTCAGCGGCGCCCGAACAGCCTCGTCAGGAAGCCGCCGCCCTTGCCCTTCGTCCGGTCGCAGGCGCAGCGGCCGGACTTGGGCACCCCGGCGAGCACCTGCTCGACGTGCATGCCGCACCCCGCGTAGCCGGCCTTGCCGCAGGTCCGGCAGGTGGTTCGTCGACACATCGCGCTGCTCCTCACGTCGCACCCCCGGATGGGGTGGCCAGTCCTGCCAGGATACCCCACCCGGTATTTTTGGACGCCTACCCCGGGGCAGGCGGATCGGCGCCCCGGACCCGTGCGTGGGCCCCCCGGGGGGGGCGCCCCGGCCCCCCCCGCGGGAACGCCCCGGGCGCCGGCCGGACACAGACAACCACGCCCCCCGAAAAA